>NZ_JACRWG010000001.1:0-165851 GCF_014306455.1 Catenibacterium faecis | reverse complement strand
TAGCGGTGCTGTTCCTTGCGAATAATCAATAGTTCATACCTGATTACTTTACACGGAAAATCATTACGTGAGGAATACTCAAGAATAAAACAATAAAAATGGAGAAGGCATAATAATGATAAAGAATTTTTATGCCTTTTTTCAAATTAATTGTGGACTTCCAACCGTATTCAATTTTTTGGTGAGGCGGACTTGTCCAGCGTATTGAGTGGACTTCTCTACTGTAACGAGTGGTCTTCCATTAGCGGAATACTCAACTAACAAATTTTAAAATTCTAGAAACATCACGTTGGGAATAGCCAGCATTTATTCTCGCTACTTTAAATCGATTGTTTATTTGATTGATTTTCATAATTTAGAATTTCCTTTCTAAGTTCATGTTGAACAAACCAATTAACTTTTTGAGTTAATTCTTTATTACTAGATATTTCAAATAGTAATTCTAGAAGTTCATCATTTAATCTTAATTTAGATTTTGCATATTCTATATGAGATGAGTAATCATCTAAACATAAGAGATAATCAAGAGATACATCAAAAATGTTTTTCATTTTGATTAAAGTTGTAACATTGGGCAGACGTAAATTTCGTTCATAGCATCCAATAGTTGCTTTTCCGCCCTTAAATCCTAAGGCAGTACTGAGTTCTGGTTGTGATAGACCAGCTTTTAATCGACATTCTTTAAACCTATTGGGTAAGGTTTTATCTTTGTAATAAATAGTCATTTTAATTCTCCTTTCATGAAATGTAAGTAGTTGGGAAACACCCTATATATACTTACAGGCTCTATTTTATTGGAAAGAAAATTATAAACAACGGTACGAATTTTTGATTTGTAGGTACTTCAATGCTTCTCTTTAAATTATTTGGAGTGCAGTTGTCGCATTTTTAGTGAAGTGTATTTATTTTAATGAAAAAAATTAAAAAAATTTTTTCTAATTTTCCTTCTTACATATCCATTTCAAGCGTTTGGTTATGTAGAAAGGAGTTTTTTTATGGAAAACAAATGTAAAGTGATTGCGATTGCCAATCAAAAAGGAGGTGTGGGAAAAACAGTAACATCTGTATGCTTAGGTGTTTGTCTTGCTCAAGACAATAAAAAAGTCCTCATAGTTGACTTCGATCCGCAAGGAAGCCTTACTAAAGGACTAGGTTATAGAAGTCCTGACTCTTATCAACAAAGTATTAAAGATTTACTGTTTAATGAGATTAATGAAGTTGATGTTGATTATCGTGATTCTATCATTCACACAAATGAGAAATTTGATTTATTACCATCAAACATTTCTCTATCCGGAGCAGACATTCAATTATCAAGTGTCATGAGTCGTGAAACTGTATTTAAAAGAGTATTAGATAAAATCAAAGATGATTATGATTACATTCTAATAGATAGTAATCCAGCATTAAATTTATTTACGATTAATGGCTTAGTAGCAGCAGATAGCATAATCATTCCAGTTCAAGCCGAACCATATGCTACTGACGGATTGAATGATTTACTGCATACGATTGCTACTGCAAAGAAACAAATTAATCCTAATTTAAAAATTGATGGAATCTTAATCACAATGACAGATGCAAGAACAAACTTATCAAAACATATTGCAAATGAAGTAAGAGAAAATTATGGTAAGTTTATTCGAGTATTTAAAACGGAGATTCCTAGAGCGATTAAGACAAGTGAAGCAGCATTATCTGGTCAAAGTCCTATTCAATATGCCCCTAATGCAGAATCTTCTTTAGCCTATCGTAGATTAGCAAAGGAGGTGGAGCAAATTGGCAAAAACATTACCAAAACTAGACATGAGTTCACTCGATGATCTATTTACTACTGAAGAACAAAGACAAGATGCTCAATTAGAAAAAGTAATGAAAATACCAATAAGTGAAATTCACGAGTTTAACAATCATCCTTTTGGTGTTCGATTAGATGAAGATATGACAAAACTTATTGAAAGTATTCATGATAATGGTGTATTAGTTCCAGTACTTGTTCGTCCAGACAAAGATGGCAAAGGATATGAAATGGTGTCCGGACATCGTAGAATGTTTGCCTTAGAAAAAACAGGTGCGAATGAGATTGATGCTATTGTTCGTGAATTAGATGATGACCAAGCAACAATTATCATGGTAGATAGCAATATTCAGCGTGAAAACATCTTACCTACTGAGCGTGGTTATGCTTATCGAATGAAATTAGAGGCAATGAAACATCAAGGAAAACGCCCAAATATAACTTCTACCCAAGTTGGGCAGAAGTTGAATGGAAAATATTCAGTAGAATTATTAGCCGATGAAATGAATGCTACTCGTTCACAAATACAAAGATATATTCGATTAACTTATCTTGTTAAGCCATTAAGAGATATGGTTGATGGTATTCATGAAGATGGTTTTAAGATAGCTTTAAACCCTGCTTATGAACTATCTTTTTTGACCACAAAAGAACAAAATGAATTAGTTGATTGTATTACTACCTGTTTAGCAACACCAAGTCTTGCACAAGCACAAGAATTAAAGCGAAAAAGTCAATCGAATGAATTAGATGAAACCATGATGATGGATATGCTTATGAGTGATAAGCCAAATCAAAAAGAAAAGATTAGTCTGAAAATGGAGGAAATTAATAAATATTTTCCAAAATCATATACACCTAATCAAAAGAAAGAGTTAATTATTAAATTACTGGGTGATTGGGCTAGAAAAAAAGAAAGGAGTCAAGAAAGATGAAAATTTGAAATTCATACCTATGACTTAAAAATTTGTAAAAAAGGCTAAAACAAGGGATAAGTCCGGACTTTTGCAAAATGACAGCCTCATTCTGCCCAAAAGCGTGACTGTGTTTTCCCCCTACAACCCCCTTTCAACATACCGAAGAAAAATTCCGTATGTAAAGAAAGATAATTCATTCTTAAAAGATAAATAGTTCTTATATCTAGATAAGTATAAATAAGAAATAGAGTGATTTATACATTAGTTCTTTTATAGATAACAATCTAAAATGAAATTACATGAATGGAGGAATGTAGATGAAAACACGAAAATGGTTGATGATGTTAGTGACATTGCTTTTGATAACGGGATGTAGTCAAAATGATAGTTCTCAATCTAAAAAAGATTTAAAAACAGAAAGTGCTGTAAACCAGAATACGATTGAAACACAAAAAGTGAAGACAGATGAAAAATCAAAAAAAGATGTTAAAACAACACAGAAACAAGAAATTAAGAAAAGTAAAGTGGTAAATGAAAAAGAGATTATCCACATGAAAAATGAATCAAATAAGACTGTAAAAGAGGAAGTTAAGGAACAACCAAAAGAAGAATCTAAACCTATTGAGAAACCACCTGTTGAAACAACAACTCCCCCTTCTCAAGATAACTCAGTAGTTGAAGTTCCTGAAACTCCAATTGTTGAAGAACCAGTCAAACAAGAAGCAATGGCTCAAGCCGTTATGAACCAAATCAATGCTTATCGACAACAACATGGTTTACAACCTTTAGCACAATCTAGTTATCATCAACAAAAAGCAGATAGTCATGCTTATGAAATGGCAAAAGCGAGAGCCTTATGGCATCAGGATAATGGAGAATGCATTACAAATTCTCCAGATCCATTTAGTGCTTGGGTTACTTCACCTGAACACAACGAAATATTACTAAGAGAAAATAATACACAAGGAGTGGTGTCAATTTACTATGTAGATGGATATTATTACTCCGTATTCAAAACATCTTGGTAGACAAACAATTGAATCTATTGATACAGACACGACTATACCTCGTGTCTTTTTTCATGAAAGGAGAAAAATTAAAATGAAAGGTATATGGAAAAAAATCATGTTATTAACTGCATCATTTGCAATGATATTCTCATCCGTATTTTCAAATATTGCTGTTCCTGTTTATGCAGCAGGTAATGAAACGACATTCTTTGAGATAAATAAAGCAGACGATGTCATCAATGAAGCAAAGAAACATTTAGGTAAGCCTTATGTTTGGGGTGCTGCAGGACCTAACAGTTTTGACTGTTCTGGATATGTGAGCTATGTTTTAAAACAAACAGGATTATCTTTAGGTGCTGATCGTATCACAACAGATACTGCAATTAAATTTTTGAATGGAAAAGGTGTTACTGCTTATCAGTATCCAACTAATGAAAGTAATCCTAAGAATGCTAGAAAAGGAGATTTAGTTTTCTATTATGATAAAAATGGAGATGCTCTTCATATGGCATTTTATATGGGTGAAGGAAAAATTATTCACTGTGCTGAAAACATGCCTAGTGGACCACAAAAACAGGTTATGATAAGTAATGTGGATGATTTATCAACTAAACACGGATCAAGAATGGTAACTTATAAAGTTTATCGTATCTTCCCACAATCTGGTGGAATGCGAATCAAGAAAGTCAATGAAAATGGACAAGCTCTTCCCGGAGTTGTCTTTGAAATCACAAAACCAGATGGAAGTAAATCCAATGTTACAACTGGTTCAGATGGTATTTGGGATAGTGAGCGAGAAAAACTTGATTTAGAAGTTGGAACTTATAAAGTCAAAGAAATTTCAACGATTGAAGGATATTTGCTTGATAGTTCAGTGAGAACTGTTGAAGTCAAAGCTGGTCAAAAGGCAAGCGAAAATGTTTTAGTCGTTACAAATAAAGCTCCTACTGGAGAAATCACATTAACAAAATACAATGATGATAAAAGTGCAGGAGTTGCAGGTACAACATATCATGTTACAAGTGATACTGGTTATGTGAATGATGTGACTACCGATGACAGTGGAAAAATTCATTTAACAGGATTAAAACTTGGAACATATACATTTGTTGAAACGCATGCAGCTGATGGATATTTACTCAATGGAGAACCTATCACAGTAACTCTATCTTATAAAGACCAACATACTGCCATTATTACTGGTAATGCTGAACAAACTAATAAAGAACCAACCGCAAGTATCTCTTTAACAAAAGAAGATAAAGAAACCGGTGGAACTGCTCAAGGTGATGCTACTTTAAAAGGTGCAGAATATCAGTTGATTGCTGCTGAAGATATTTACAATAAAGCACATACCAAAAAATTCTATTCTAAAGGTGAAGTCGTTGCTACTCGTATTACGGATGAAAAAGGAAGCATGGAAGATGTGAAAGGATTGCCTTTAGGCTTCTACCAATTCAAAGAAACAAAAGCAAGTGAAGGATATCTAATTGATCCAACTGTTTATGACATTCATTGTGATTATGAAGGACAAAATGTAGAAGTGGTTATTAGAAACCAATCATCAAAAGAACAAGTAAAGAAACAAGCATTTCAAATCATCAAAGTATCTACTGAAGGAAGTGAAGAATCTGATCTAGTTGCTGGTGCTGAGTTTACTGTGAAATTAACAAGTGAAGTCAATCAAGTTGGGTGGGATAAAGCAAGAACTTACAATATCTTAACGACTGATAAAAAAGGTTATGCTAAATCAATCGAATTACCTTATGGAACGTATACAGTGAAAGAAACAAAAGTACCTGATGAAATGATGCCAGTGGAAGATTTCCAAGTTGTCATTACGGAAGATTCAAGAGAGCCACAAGTGTGGCGAGTATTTAATGATGCTCCATTTAAAGCATTGATTAAAGCAGTCAAAATAGATCAAGAAACTGGAAAAACTGTTTTACTTCCAGATACAACATTTAAAATTAAAAATTTAGATACAAATGAATATGTTGGTCAATGGGTATGGTTCCCTATTCCTCATTATGTAACTGAATTTAAAACAGATGAAACTGGTACAGTAACGACTCCTAGCACATTAGAAGTTGGTGAATATCAGTTAGAAGAAATTCATGCTCCTTATGGATATGTCTTAAATACGGAACCGATTAAATTCAAAGTATCAACATCGACTCCTTATCAAATTGCTGATGATGGAAAAACATCAATCATCATGGTCACAAAAGAAGATAAATCTGTCAAAGGACAAATCAATATTACTAAGATTGGTGAACAATTGGTTGATACAAAAGAAGATGAAAATGGAAATATCCAATTTATCTATGAAAAATTACCTGTTGATGGAGCAACATTCATTATTGAAGCAGATGAAGATATTTACTCTGCCGATAATCAAAAAGACTTAATTTATTTAAAAGGGCAAAAGGTTGCAGAAATCACAACTGAAAATGGTTATGCTCAATCTAAAAAATTGCCTTTAGGTAAATACAAAGTTTATGAAAAAAATGCTGGTGATGGATTTGTGTTAAACAAAGAAATCAAGAAAGTAGAATTAACATACGAGAATGA
Source organism: Catenibacterium faecis (assembly GCF_014306455.1). Lineage (NCBI taxonomy): Bacteria > Bacillati > Bacillota > Erysipelotrichia > Erysipelotrichales > Coprobacillaceae > Catenibacterium > Catenibacterium faecis. The sequence goes on along the minus strand of NZ_JACRWG010000001.1, from coordinate 159,552 downwards.
AAATGTACCTGTTGTTTTTGAAAATGTTGAATATGAAAATCAAAGACAAAAAGTAGATTTAAGTGTCATTAAGAAAGATAAAGAAGATGATACTTTATTAAAAGGTGCAACTTTTGGTTTATATGCAAGCGAAGATATTTATGGAATTGATAATACTCCTCGTGCTAAACGATTATTAATTGAAAAAGGAAAATTGATTGAAAGAGTAGAAACGGATGAAAATGGTAAAGCTATCTTCAATGCCGACTTGCCAATCAATGCAAAACTTGAAATTAAAGAAATCAAAGCTCCTATTGGTTATGCAAGTACAGATGAAATCATTTCCATTGATACAACATATCAAGGACAAGATAAAGAAGTGATTACATTTGAGGAAGTATTCAAAAATGAAATCACAAAAATTGAAGTATCGAAAAAGGATATTACGAATGATGAAGAAATCGAAGGTGCATTCATGAGCGTATATCCTAAAGACGATAAAGGAGCAATCTTTGATGCATGGATTTCTGGCCAAGATGGTAAAAATGAAGATGGTACAGTTAAGCCTCATATGATCAAAGGATTAGAAGTTGGTACAACTTATATCTTAGAAGAAATCAGTTCTCCTTATGGATATGCGATTGCTAATGAAATTGAATTTACTGTAAAAGATACTGGTGAAGTACAATCGGTTGAAATGAAAGATGAAATGATCTTTGGTCAAGTGAAATGGAATAAGACTGGTGAAATCTTCATGCAAACAGTTACTGGACAAACTGAATTTGGTAAAACTGTTAGTCCTGTATGGGAAGAATCAAATATCTTAAATGCTGAAATTACTATTTATGCAGCACAGGATATTACCATTGGAAACCACACTTACTATAAAGAAAATGAAGCAATTCAAACATTAGAAAGTGATTGGAATGCAGTATTAAGTAAGAAATTACCTGTTGGTCGTTATTACTATGTAGAAACAAAAACTCCACATGGATATATCAACAATACTGAAAAACATTATTTTGAAGTAGAAGATAATCAAATCAATGAATTGCAAACGATTGAAACAACATTGGTTAATGATCGTCCTACTGTAGATATTGATATGACTAAGATGTTAGAAGAACAAGAAATCTTTAAAAATCCAAATGCTTATAAAGACATTGTATTTGGAATCTTTGCTCGTGAAGATATTTATAACTATATGGGTGATGTAGCCATTGAAAATGGAACAATGATTTATACTTCTGGTATAAATGAAGATGGACATTTAACATTAGCTGATACTTTCGATTTACCAAATGGTGTTTATTATTTAAAAGAACTTTCTACAAATGGTCAATATGTATTAAATGATAATGAATATGATTTTGAAATTGCTTATCATGGTGAAGATGTATCTAAGTATACTGTAAAGATTGGCAATGATGGAATTATCAATAATGAACTTGCTCGTGGTATGATTCAAGTGAAAAAGACGGATAAAGATAATGAATCTAAAGTATTATCTGATGTGCCATTCAATATTTCTGCAAAAGAAGATATGAGTGAAATCATCAAAACAGTTAAAACAAATGATAAAGGGTTTGCTATCTTTGAAGAATTAGAACTTGGAACGTACTATATTCAAGAAGCGAAACAAATTGATGGTTATGTATTAAATGATCATATCTATAAAGTTGAAGTTACGAAAAATGGTGATGCTTTAGAAATCAATTGCGTGAACACTCCAACAGAAATGCAATTTAGTAAACAAGATATTACAACTGGTAAAGAATTACCTGGTGCAACCATTACAGTTACCGATAAAGAAACTGGAAAAGTAATTGATGAATGGGTATCTACCGATAAACCACACATCATTAAATATCTAGTAGAAGGTAAAGAATATATCATGACTGAAAAAATCGCACCTAAAGGATATGACATTGCCGAAAGTATTACCTTTACTGCCGAACATGGAGAAAAGATTATCATGAAAGATGCATTAAAACCAAAAACTCCAGAAACTGGCGATCAAACAAATCTTAATTTATGGTTAGCGCTAGCTGGTATTTCATCAATCGGTGTATTAGGTTCTATCTACTTATCAAGAAGAAAAAAAGAAGGTACGAATGAATAACGCTGATTTAATGACTTGGAGTGTAGTTGGAATCTTATTATTCCTAGTTACTATAAAGATTTATTTCCAAGTACGTTCAATAAAAAAACATCAACAAAGATTAAGGGGCTGTGACAGATAAATCAAAGCTCTAAGGTAAAAAAATACACCCAATCCTATAAGGAAAAAGGTGTATTTTTTTGGTATAATTTATGTATGACAATTACTCAAATTAACCAACCAAATTATACAGCATATCAGCCATATATGCTACTGGATTTTGAATTTTCTTTTCAAAACGATGTCCTTAAGGATGATTTGAGTATCACGATCCTGGAAGTCTTGAGGAGGATTGATCTGAGTAAGTTCATAGATTTCCATCATCTTGATTCTCGTTCTTATGATCCTGTCATGATGCTGACCGTCATTCTTATGGCCTTCGCTGAAGACGGCTACGCTTCTTTACGCAAGCTGGAAAAACTTTGCCGCTATGATGTCCGTTATCGCAGTATCACAAACGGCTTCATTCCCAGCTACAAGAGCTTTGAACGCTTCATCAATAACACACTGAAAGAATCGATAGAAACCATTGCGAAAGAAATCTATCTGTATGTACAAGATGAAAAGGCATTGGAAGAACAGATTCTTTATATTGACGGGACGAAATTTGAGGCCAATGCCAATAAGATGACTTTCTGCTGGAGAGGCTGGAGCAAGCGTTATCTTCCAAGACACTGGCAGAAATGCATGGAACTGTTGAGACAGGTAAACCGATACTTTAAGAAACATGAAATCGATATACATTATTCGATTCTGAAATATCCAAATATCGAATATATGATAAAAATAGATGAAGCACTTGAAAACTGGCTGAAGGAAAAAGAACATATCCGAAAAGGCAGAGGAAAACACGAGATCGCAAAATTGTGCGATGAACTGAAGAAAAGTGCAGTCAAGATGTGGCAGTATGCCATACAGGAAGATATACTTGGAGAAAGAAACAGTTTCTCCAAGACGGATCCGGATGCCACATTCATGCATATGAAATATGATTATTATAATCATACGAATGTGTTCAAGCCTGGATATAATGTACAGATAGGAGTAAACAATGGGTACATCGCTTATCAGTATATCAGCAGTGATGCCAACGACATGAGAACCCTGCAGCCATTTACAGAAGGATACAAAGAACTGTATGGGCAGTATCCAAAGATGGAAGTAACGGATGCAGGATATGGGAGCTATGAAAACTACAGCTACTGTAAAAGCAAGGGGATCAAAGGCATATTGAAATATAGCGGATATGAAAAGAAGAAAGAAAAAGTAACTGACAAGAACCGTTATCAGCTGCGGCATATGGAACGCATGGAGGATGGAACACCAGTTTGTCCTGCAGGACATGTGTTTGAAAAAGAGCGAATCGGAGTAAATCTCCAGGGACAGTATCCAAAAATGACAGTGTATTATAGAAATAAAAACTGTTGTGGGTGTGCACAAAGAAATAAATGCACGACTTCAAAAAATGGAAGAAGTGCAAGGATCGTACCGGCATTAGAGAAGATGCATACAGAAATAGATGAATATCTAAAGAGCGAAGAAGGAAAGATGTTGATGAGGAAACGCAGCGCACAGGCAGAGGGGGCATTTGCGGATATCAAGCAGGACTTTGAATATGTGCGACTTCATCGACGAGGGGAAAGCGGAGTAAAAGTAGAATTGATTCTGGTATGTATAGGATATAACCTAAGAAAGTACCATAATCGAAAAAAGGTGAAAAATATGAATTAGTTTTCCACAATGAGCAGGGGGAAGATTGAAAAGCAAAGGTAGAAAATAGCTATTTTAAGGATAGTTGTTTTTAAAATACCCAAAAGCAGGAAGAATTATTAAAAAAAGCTGTGATTTTCGGAGAAACTATAATTTCTCTTACTCGTCACAGCCCCTTTTCCTATATATAAATATAAATAATTGAAAGGAGCTTATTTATGGAATTATTAAATACAAAAAACAAATTAATAAAGCAAATTGCAAAATTCGAGGAGGATCTTATGGATAAGTTTGCTCAACCATCGTTATTATTTCTATTGAGTAATGATATTAAAAATATTATTGGAATTTATGATGAATGTATGGATGTAGAGTATGTCGTATTAAATTTAGGAGATACTTATACTATATTAGAAAGAAATGAGATTAACTTTTCAAAACTTCAAAAAGAAGTATTTGATTCACAAATGGAGTCCTATGTACTGCAATTATTAGATGATGGTTATAATTTAAAATTTATGGACTTAGATTTTCATGCTCGTCTTTGGGATTTTATTGACGAATTCATTTATGAAGTAAATTTATATGAAAACGGATTATACAAATATCTAAGTTTTTGTGAAAAAACTGGAATCTGTTATAAAACATTAATTCAGCATACTTCTCAAATTATTTGTACTGATGCGTTATTTCATTTTTATCATGTTGAATTTAGAAATCATGGTGTTATTTTAGATAATTGTATTGGAGATCAATATTTATTATTAGGTTCTAGCTTTGATGAAAATGATAAACGATATTATTCAGTTATGCTATTAAATGATCATCATGAAGTTATTGATAAAAAAGATTATTACCAACTAGAATCTTCTATCATTGACTATAACAATCGCTTCTATGATTTAAAAATTAAAGAACATAGAGCGTGTGAAAAATATATAAGTGATTCTATTCACGATCATATTGAATTTCTTAAAGAAAGAAATGAGGAAGTACAATGAAGACGAATGAATCATATAATGAATGTTTAAAAATCTTGAAGAATCATCATTACAAACATTATAAAATTGATTATATTCTTCAAATGAGTAAATCTGATAATCATCATTTCATTGGATATGCAACTTCAAAAGAAAATAATGATGATATGGTATATATTAAATTCAAAGACAAGAGTATGTCAGAAGTATATCCGATTCCAGACTGGGACTTTAATGTAGATGGTTATCTATTATCTGAACTTGAATAAGGATATACAATTGATTATATGTCATTAGAATGCCACGATAATACATGGTGTAACATTGATGAGTGGCGTGATGAATTAGAACATTTTGATGGACTTCAAACATATCTATCCTATTGTCAAAGAAACGATATTAATTCCAATATTATGAGCATATATTCTAATAACCATTTAAATATCATGGATATGTATAAGGAAAATAATGCTGGATATGATATTATCGCATCAACTTCTATAGGGAGTCATACGATTGTATTAGGATATAACAAAAGAAAAGATGAATATGTAACTTGGCGTACTTCCCCAAATCGTAATGGTGGTTATGATGTAGGATTTTACTATACCAACTATAAAGATGCTTTCAAAAATTATGAAGGACGTTGTAATGATATATTAGAAAATCATCTTTCTTTTGAAAAGAATAAAATCAAACCAAAAGAAAAAGGTTTTGAAAGATAAATATATGTATTTATACATTAAGAATGGTAATAATAGACTCATATCCATATTCAATAAAATTATAGGTAATTAAATTTCCTAAATATGTGAATGGTGATTTACGTATTTTTGAACGCTATTCGAACGGGGATTTACGTATTTTTAGTGTTTACTTGAATGGAAAGAAAATCGAAGTAATAAATATGCATTATTAATCAAAGGAGCAAGACGTATCGAGAAAAGTACAATTGCTGAAGAGTTCACTAAAAAATGAATTTAAGTCATATATTTTAATCAATTTCGCACATACAAGTAAAGAAATCATTGATTTATATGAGGAGGATTTTGTTAAAATTGATGGTACAGGGCTTGCAGGAGATATTTACGATGCAATACTAGCAAATTTAAGCGGTAATGCATCAAGATATGTCTTATCAACTGCTAGAGAAGGCATAAGAGCGAATAGAGTACGTGAATTAATTCCTGATATGCTTAGTTCATTTACTATAAATATTGCGTATCATGCAAACAATCCTAATGTGGGTATGGCTGTAGAAAAGGATATTAGTCGTTATAAACTATTTTTTTCTGATGTGGGATTGTTCATAACACTTGCATTTAAAGATAAGGACTTTACCGATAATATGATTTATAGTAAACTCTTGTCAAATAAACTTGATACAAATTTAGGTTATGTGTACGAAAATATCGTAGCTCAAATGTTATTAGCAAATGGTAATAATTTATTTTATTATACAATGGATAGCGATAGTTCTAATCGTCTATACGAAATTGATTTCTTACTTTCAATAGGCAATAAAATATGTCCAATAGAAGTTAAATCTGGAAATTATAGATCTCATAAATCCTTAGATTTATTTAGTACTAAGTTCAGTAGTAGAATTAAAGAAAAATATGTTATTCATACGAAAGACTATAAATCAGAAAATGGAATTCAATATATTCCTATTTATATGGTTCCATTTATATAAAAAAGACATTTAATTTATTTCGCCAACCGGCACAGTAAATGGCACAGTAAACTAGTGCAGATATTGATTTAAGAAATAATATTTATAGGACAATTATAAGTGAAACTATAATGGAACTGTAAATTTCAAATAGTTTTGATAAACTATTTGCTTAATTTTCCTTCATAAAACTAAATATACTAAATTATTAGGAATTTCAAATGTTGGAGTTCCTTTTTTCATACAAAATTAAAGGAGGTGCGAAAATGCCAAGCAAATATCAATATGTTCACGAACTATGGCTAGAACAATCTCAACATATAACTTCTTCACCAGAAAGTTGGATGACATTTCTAAAAACTGCTTCATGGACATATAAATACCGATTTGAAGATCAAATTTTGATTTATTCTCAAAAACCTAACGCAAGAGCCTGTGCTGATTTTGATACATGGAATCAAAAGATGAATCGTTGGATTAAGAAAAATACCAAAGGAATTGCTTTACTGAACGAAAAAGGACATGGTCTTCGTTATGTATTTGATATTAGTGATACACGAAGTCCAACAAATAAACCATTACACCTTTGGAATATCCAAGAAGAATACTATCCTGAATTTATTGAAATGATTGATAATAAATATGGTCCATTTCAACATTCAAGTAATGATTTAGGTGAGATATTAATGAAAATGGCAGAAGTTATTGCACAAGATAACTGCCAAGATTATTTATCTTCTCTTGTTAAATATAATCGAGATAGTAATCTAGAGTACTTAGAAGAACATGAAATACAAACACTATTTGAAAGTTTAGTATCGAATACTATTGCCTTTGAATTTATCAATCGCTGTGGTTTAGATACAAGTTTATATTTTGATGAACAGGATTTTTATCCTATTACAAATTTTAACTCCCTTGATACAATCGGGCAGTTAGGAATGACTTGTCATGATTTATGTGAAATGGGAATGCAGGATATTTCTGTAAAAGCACGAGAAATTATGATTCGTACATTTGCAAAAGAAACGCAAACAATAGAAAATGATAGTGTCAAAGATGAAAGGAGCGATTTACATGAAAACAATCACATACAGTCAAGTGGGAGATTACCAGATTCCCAATCTAATGGCGAACGAACCAATTCTCAACAGCCATTACGCACGATTAAGATACCAATACCTAAAGAACAATCATCCGGGACATTTATTCGCACTGAAAGCGAAGAATCAACTCAACCAACATCTCAAAGAAATCGAAGTACAAGCCCAAGAGAGAATGGAAACAATGATGCAACAATTATTAGTGAAGTATCCAGCACCGAACAAAGAAAACAATCAAATGGAATGGGTAGCTTATATGAACAACTTGAAATCAATAGCCAACGAAGTAATTCTCAAGGAGATTATCAACAATTAGATTTAGGATTTGGATTAAACGATACAGGTGGTGACGAACAAAGTTTACCACCTTTTAATATGGATTATTTATCTACTTTACTTTGTACAGATATAGGATTAACAAAAAAGAAAGAAGACATTGTTCAATACTTTAAAGAACATACCGATGATGAAGAACGCACTGCTTTTATCTCTGAATGTTATGATGATACATTGATTCAAACCTATCGAAATCCGCAATGGTATGATTTTAACTATATTGGATATAAGAAAAATAGACATGGGTTAGACATTTGGGAAGGAAACTATTTAAATAAGAAATCTTCATCGTTTCTATCTTTTATGGAAATTCAATCTGAAATATCCAAGCTAATTGATAACTATGAATACACATTACCAAATTGGGATGGCATGTCAGGTGTTCAACTTGCTTATCAAAATAAAGTATTCAATAAATATGCATTATTTCAATTCATGATTTATAGAGCAGAGTTATTAAAACCATCAAGTGAGATTATCGCATATTTTAAAGAACATACCGATAAAGACGAACAAGCTCACTTTATTCAGGACTGTTATCCAAATCATGTTGTTGAATGGCAAGTCGATGGTGTGCCTTTGGGATATGTAAAAAATCATGAGCATCTTCACCTTTATTATGGTACTTATGATAATCAATTAGAAAGTGTTGATTACACATGGAGTCGAGTAGCTTATGAAATTGATGGACTGATATTATCACGATATTACGATCCAAATGTTCAGATACCTACTTTAGAAGAACAACAAAATGCTGTATTTGAAAATGAAGAATCTTTAAGAAATGGAATTTTCTTTTCACAAGAAGAAATTGATAGAGTTTTAACTCGTGGCAGTGGCTTTTCTCAAGGAAAATATCGAATCTATCAACAGTTGCAAAAACATAGATCATCAAAAGAAAAAGAGGCCTTTTTAAAACATGAATATGGTATTGGTGGTTCTTCTCCTGCTGTTGGATATATTAGTGAGGATCATGATGGTAAAGGAATCACGATCACACGAAGTATCGAAAATCGTAAAGATGAAATCAAGGTTACTTTAAAATGGGATAAAGTTGTAAAAAGGATAAGTGAATTGATTGCGTCAAATCGTTATCTAAGTCAAAAAGAATTAGAATACTATCCTACTTATCTGCAAGAACAAATCAACAATGAATTAGATAAAGAACGTAAGCAACTAGAAAGCACACAAACATCAAATCAAACAGAGGAAATAATACCTGCTGATGTTCCCAAAGAATATCAATGGCATATGGGAGATACGGTATATATCGGTATTTCAGAATACGAGATTATTCAAAATAATGATACGATTGTGCTTCAAGATAAAGAATTCCCATTATTTAATGAAACTTATACTCCTGATGAGTTACGCAAAGTGTTAGAGGAAAATCCTCTAAATGATGGTTTACTTGTTCCTATCCAAGAAAAAGAAACAACAAAAGATGAACTGATTCAAGAGTATATTCCTTTATTTCTTGATAAGATTAAACGTTCTTCTATTTATCCGTCTCTTCGTGATCGTGATACAACCATTGATGAAGCTCAAGATTTAATTGCTTCAGAAATGATAAGTATTATTGGTTCGATAAACGCTGAACATCGTGAAATATATGAGTTATATACGAGTGATGAGGTTATGCGTAAGATAATCATCAATGATTTAATTGATAAAACATATCAGGATTACAGTTTTTCTTCTATACAAGAAACAACTATGCCACATATGTTATATCAACAGTTAACCCAATTAAATAGTCGAATAGCTGAAACAAAATCAGCATTAATTGTTTTATATCCAAGAAACGATCGTGAATATCCGCTTATGCTGTCATATGATGATAAAACACATACAATAGATATGTTTCATTTTTATGAAATAGATGGTATAGAAGTCAATGAACCGTTTATGACTTTTAAAATTGATGCAGAAAAGCAAGTATTAACGCCTATCTATTATGAAAATCCTTTGATGAATGTTCAGTTTGATTTAAACAATACTCCTGAAGAACAAAAAGAATTTGTATCTAAGGATATGGAAAACTATGCATCAAGTTGGCTCAACAATATGATTCAAAAAAACTATTATATTGAAAGTGAGCAATTGTATAAAACTTCAGATCATAAGGGTATCTATCGTATTTATTATAATGAGGATGAAACTATCAAAGTTTCGGATATGCTTTATACTCAGTTAGCTGAGTTTGCAAAAGAATATCATTATGATATCCCAAATGACTATCGAATGTATCAAAAAATAGAAACGATTGAAGATATTTTATCTTATCTAAATATAGAAGATATCGAAGTACAGTGGGATGATGAATTTGAACAGATTATTGCTGCAGATGAAGATAATACATGGAATGGAAAAGAGTTTTATGATTTCTTACTCAACGAAGCCATTGTTTATGATGATAAAGATGCTCCAAATGGAATACCAACTTCTGTATATGAACGATTAAAAGATTTTGCTTCTATTCAAAAAATACCGGAAATTAAAGAAAGTCCTAAAATTGATTATCATATTGCTGATGAACATTTAGGTGCAGGTACTCCAAAAGAACGATATAGAAATAACATTGCAGCCATCAAGCTGCTTTTTTCTTTGGAAAAACAACATCATAGTGCTACAAAAGAAGAACAAGAAATCTTGGCAAAATATGTTGGCTGGGGTGGACTTGCCGATGTCTTTGATGAATCCAAATCCAACTGGACAAATGAATATCATGAACTGAAAGATTTACTGAACGAAGATGAATATAGAAATGCAAGAGAATCCACTTTAACTGCATTTTATACGCCATCTGTAGTTATTGAGAGTATCTATCAGATTCTTTCTAATTTAGGTTTTCGATATGGAAATATATTAGAACCAGCATGTGGTACCGGTAATTTTATGGGACTTGTTCCTGAATCAATGAAAGATTCTAAAATGTACGGAATTGAACTTGATTCTATTACTGGTCGTATTGCCAAACAACTATATCAAAATGCAAACATCAGTATCGAAGGATATGAAGATACTAAACTTCCAGATTCTTTCTTTGATGTCGCAGTCGGTAACGTTCCCTTTGGACAATTTGGTGTAGTCGATAAACGCTATGATAAGTACCATTTCAATATTCATGATTATTTCTTTGCGAAAACATTAGACAAAGTACGACCGGGAGGTATTATTGCATTTGTTACTTCTCGATTCACGATGGATAAAGCAAATAGTTCAGTTCGAAAATATATCAGTGAACGTGCTGAATTATTAGGAGCAATTCGTTTACCAAACAATACCTTTAGCGAAAGTGCAAATACGAAAGCGGTCAGCGATATTTTAGTTCTTCAAAAACGAGATCGTCCTATGGTTGTTGATGAAGCATGGTTATATACCGAAAAGGATTCTCAAGGAAATGTCATGAACAGTTACTTTGTTTCGCATCCAAATATGATTCTAGGAAATGTTGAAAAGTCAAAAAATATGTATGGTCGAGAAGATCTAACAGTAACACCTTATGAAGATGTTACCCTTAAAGAAGCATTAGATAGTGCAATACAATCTATTCATGGACATATTGAAAATAGTATTATCAATGAATTAGAATTAGATTCCAATGAACCGGATATTGTATCTATTCCAGCCAATCCTGATGTACGTAATTATAGTTATACAATGGTCGATGGCGATATTTATTTTCGTGAAAACAGTCAGATGGTCAAAATGGAGTTATCGAAAACAGCTCAAAATCGTATTACTGGTTTAATTGATATTCGTGAGTGTGTTAGAAAATTGATTGATTATCAAAAAGAAGATTATCCAGAATCCATGATTGAAAGCGAACAGAAACACTTAAATGAACTCTATGATACTTTTACAGCCCAATATGGACTGATCAATAGTCGTGGAAATGCTCTTGCTTTTCGAGAAGATAGTTCCTATTATCTTCTTTGTTCATTAGAAAATATAAATGAAGATGGCACATTAAAATCAAAAGCAGATATGTTTACAAAACGAACAATACGAAAAAAAGAAGTTGTTCAAAGTGTCGAAACATCACAAGAAGCTTTGATGTTGTCATTAGCTGAAAAGGCTACAATCGACTTTGACTATATGTCATCCTTAACTGGATTCGATAAGGAAAAGATGATTAACGATTTACATGGAGTGATTTATAAAATCCCAAATGTGAATGAACCTAGTTTAGAAGAATATGTAACAGCTGATGAATATTTGAGTGGAAATATTCGTGAGAAACTTAAAATCGCAAAGATATCAACTTTAATTGATCTTCAATATCAAGACCATGTAGATGCTCTTACAAAGGCAATGCCACAAGATCTAAGTGCTTCTGAAATTGAAGTACGACTTGGTGCTACATGGATAGATTCCGATATTTATGAACAGTTTATGTTTGAAATCTTATCTACATCCGGTTTTGCAAAACAGCATATCCATATTACCTATTCTAAATTTACAGATACTTGGAATGTATCTAATAAGAATTGGGATCGTGGCAATGCAAAAGCTGAAAAAACTTATGGAACACACCGAGCCAATGCTTATCGTTTGATTGAAGATTGTTTAAATCTTAAAGGGACAAAAATCTTCGATTATGAATACGATGATGATGGTAAAAAAGTCGCAATATTAAATAAAAAAGAAACCATGATTGCGCAACAAAAACAGGATTCCATTAAAGATGCTTTTAAAAACTGGATATGGAAAGATTTTGATCGCCGAGAGCATTTAACACAAAAATATAATGAATTATTCAATTCAACAAGACCAAGAGAATACAATGGAGATCATTTAGAGTTTCCAAATATGAATACGGAGATCACTTTAAGAAAACATCAAAAAGATGCGATTGCTCATATTCTTTATGGAAATAATGTTTTACTTGCACACGTCGTTGGTGCTGGAAAGACCTACGAAATGACTGCTGCCTGTATGGAATTGAAACGTTTGGGTATTAGCCAAAAAGCAATGTTTGTAGTTCCCAATCATTTAATTGAACAATGGGGTTCAGAATTTCTTCAATTGTATCCTAGTGCTAATATTTTGGTTGCTAGAAAACAAGACTTTGAAAAAAGTAATCGTAAAAAGTTTTGTTCAAGAATTGCCACTGGAGATTATGATGCGATTATCATTGGACATTCTATGTTTGAAAAAATACCCGTATCCATTGAACGACAAAAACGAATGATTGAAGAACAAATCGAAGGTATTACCCAAGGTATTCAAGATTTAAGACAAAACAATGGTGAAAGATATTCCATTAAACAATTAGAAAAGACAAAGAAAACACTAAAAAAGCGATTAGAAAAATTAAATAGTGATGAAAGAAAAGATGATGTTGTAACTTTTGAAGAATTAGGAGTCGATCGAATCTTTGTAGATGAAAGTCATAACTATAAAAATCTATTCCTATATACCAAGATGAGAAATGTAGCTGGATTATCCCAAACTGAAGCCCAAAAATCATCAGATTTATTTATGAAGTGTCAATATTTAGATGAATTAACAAATGGAAAAGGAATTGTTTTTGCGACAGGAACGCCAATTTCTAACTCTATGACAGAGATGTATACGATTCAACGTTATCTTCAATTTGATGCTTTAAAGAAACAAGGATTAGAACATTTTGATGCATGGGCTTCTACTTTTGGAGAAACAATTAGTGCAATAGAACTTGCTCCAGAGGGCACTGGTTATCGAATGAAAACACGATTCGCTAAATTTTACAACTTGCCTGAACTTATCAATATGTTTAAAGAAGTAGCTGATATTAAAACAGCAGATATGTTAAATCTACCAGTGCCAACGGCTCATTATGAAAATATTTCAGTAAAACCAAGTGAAATGCAAAAAGAAATTGTAGAGTCACTTGCTGATCGAGCGCAAGAAGTTCGAGATGGTAATGTTGATCCAACACAGGATAATATGCTTAAAATCACAAATGATGGGCGTAAACTTGCATTGGAACAAAGATTAATTAATCCTTTACTTCCCGAAAATGAACATAGTAAAGTGAATGCTTGTTTAGAAAATGTCTTTCGTATTTATGAAGAAAACAAAGATAAAAAATCAACGCAGCTTATCTTTTGTGATATGTCTACACCATCAAAAACATCATCGACTTTTATTGAAAGTTTAGATTCATCAGAAAATATTCCCTATACTAATGTCTATGATGATATAGCACATAAACTGATTGATTATGGTATTCCGCCTAGTGAAATTGCTTATATTCATGATGCTGCTACCGATGTAAAGAAGAAAGAATTATTCTCAAAAGTTCGTGCCGGTACAGTACGAATTTTATTAGGTTCGACACAAAAGATGGGTGCAGGAACAAATGTTCAGGACCGCTTGATTGCGATTCATGATTTAGATTGTCCATGGCGTCCTAGTGACTTAGAACAACGAGCAGGAAGAATTGTCAGACAAGGTAATCAAAATAGTGATGTTTATATTTATCGTTATGTTACGGAACAAACCTTTGATGCGTATTTGTATCAGTTAGTAGAAAATAAACAAAAGTTCATTTCTCAAATCATGACAAGTAAATCGCCTGTTCGAAGTGCTGAAGATATTGATGAAGCTTCGTTAAATTATGCAGAAATCAAGGCATTAGCAAGTGGAAATCCAAAGATTAAAGAAAAGATGGACTTGGATATTCAAGTCAGTAAATTAAAACTGGCAAAAGCGAATTATTTAAGTGAACGATATGACTTGGAAGATAAGATTATCAAATATTATCCAATGAAGATTGCTTCTATTAAAGAACGAATTTCAAATTATCAAAAAGATTTTGAAACTACAAAAGATGTTGAACAGTTTACTGGTATGAAAGTTCATGGAAAGTTCTATGACGAAAAAGAATTGGCAGGTAATGCATTGTTGCTTGCATGTAAGAATCATAAAACAACAGATTCTAAATCAATTGGTCAATATCGTGATTTTGAAATGCTATTATCCTATGACAGTTTTTATAATTATCACAAGATCACTTTGAAAAAGAATGCTCAATATGTTGTCGACTTAGGTGATGATGTCTATGGAAATATCACTCGTTTGGATAATCAAATCAATTCTATTTCTAAAAAATTAGAAACTGAAAAAACATTATTAGTTGATATTGAACATCAGTTTGAAAATGCAAAAGAAGAAGTCAATCGTCCTTTTGAAAAGGAACAAGAACTTCAAGAAAAATCTTCTCGATTGTCTGAATTAAATAAGGAATTGGATATTGGCAATAAAGATAATCACGCTGAAGTATCGTTAGATGATGAAACTGAAGAAATCGAATCTAGAAAAAATGAAATATCAAGATAAGGGAGTTTGTTTGACTCCCTTTTATCATGGAAAGGAATGTAATGTATGAATAAAAAATTATTAAAATTTGTTCCTCAAGAACAAATAACCATCATTAAACAAATTGATCTTCTCACATATTTAAAACTATTTGAACCCAATAGTATTGTCAAAGTTGGAAGACATTATGAATCGTGTATCCATCATGGATTGATTATTACAAATAAAAAATGGCAATGGAAAGAACTTCATTTAAGTGGTAAGAGTGCTATTCAATATCTTGTTTTCGTAGAACAAATGCCGTTTATAGATGCTGCTTATTTATTATCAAAATGTTTAAATGAATTAGGACTATCATAATGAGCAAACGTAAAGGTATTAGTAAACAAGATTTAAAACGAGTAAAAGAATTGGACTTACTCACTTATTTTAAAAACTATGAGCCAGATGAATTAGTTAAAAATAGTCGTGGGGATTACACAACAAGAACACATTCTTCTTTACATTTATCGAATGGATTATGGTGCTGGTGGGCTCAAGGGATTGGAGGTAAAACGGCTTTAAAGTATTTTATTGAAGTTGAAGGATGGGATTTTTTAGATGCGGCATTGCATATTAATGACTTGCTTGATAATCAACCACCATTAAAAATAGAACAAAAAGTAAAATCAAATTATCGTTTTCGATTACCATATCGTGCTGAAAATGATGATAAAGCCATCAGTTATTTAGTTAATGAACGCTGTATAGATAAAGATATTGTTCAGTATTGTAAAGAACAGTATCTTTTTTATGAAGCTGAGAATGATCATTCTATTGTCTTTATTGGATACGATGAACAGCGAATACCAAAATATGCATGTAAAAGAGCAACTGATGATAACTGGAAAAAAGATGTATTAGGCAGTGATAAACAATACAGTTTTTCAATTACGAATAGTGATAGTCATTCCCTTCATGTTTTTGAATCCGTAATTGATTTACTTTCTTATATGACTTTATTGAAAAGAAGTGGTCGAGACTATTTAAAAGATAATTACCTTTCCATTGCAGGAGCAACTATAATTGGTAAATCTATTCAAGATTCAACTGTTCCGATTGCACTAGAAACATTCTTAAATAACCATCCAAGTATTACAAATTTATATCTTCATTTAGACAATGATAGAGCTGGAAAAGATACAACATTAAAGATTATGTATCATTATGAGGATAAATATAACATCATTGATGAACATCCTACAAAGTGTAAGGATTTTAATGATTTGTTAAAAATGAAAGTTAGATTAAAGAAATATTGTTTAATTAAGTAATATATATTGTAGTTAATATTTGAAAATGAGATAATAATTCTATATAAAATTTGAGGTGATACAAACATATGGAATTAGAGAATTTTATACAATTTATTAAATCCTTCGAGCCAAATGATTGGGTTGTTATGGTATCAGCAATAATATCTGCAGGTAGTGCATTTTATTTAGGATATAAGAACAAGAAATTCGAAGAAAAATGGAAACAAAAACAAATTGATGCTGATTTAGTAGCAAAATCAAGAATACAATGGATACAAGAGGCAAGAAAGCATACTGCTGATTTAATTTCCTTATATTATAAAATTTTAAATGAAGATAATCAAAACGAGATATATAAACTGATTTCATTAGCAAGAGAAAAGAATGAATTATTAATTTTATACTTTGGTCCAGAAAAAGGTGAAAATCAGTATATTAAAGAAAATGATAAAGATATATTAATGAATGAATTTAATAATAAAGGAAAGAATGTATATATTATTAATTTTCTTGAAAGATTATTTTATGATTTTTTAAAATATTATAAAAATGGAATTAAACCTAAGCAAAAATATCTTAGAAAACAATTAAAGAATGCAGAAAAAGAATTATATAGTAACCTTTTAGAACCACAGCATGTGATAGATTACGAATATGATGAATATGGTAATGAAAAGCCAATATATAGTATTCCTTTGCTTGATCCAAAATTAGAGATACAAATGAAGAAAATAGAGGATAACCTTATAGTCACTAACAAAGAAATTAGAGAATTACAACAAAGCATCAAATATTTTAGAGATATTATGAGACTTTATCTGAAGATAGAATGGCGAAAAGCAAAAAGAGGAGAATAGTAAATTCAAAATAATATCTTTTTGAAATATTTAACCAAATTAAAATTTCTACTATCTTTGTAGCTTAATATAGAACAAAATGCCAGCATTTCTTTGATTGGTTGAAAATAAAACCTTAAGGTTATATATAGATAAAACATTTTGTATTTCATATTAGAATGTGAAATATTAGTATTAAAATTCAAAAAGGAGGATTTGAATGTATGGACGATTTTTTAAATATTAAGAAGAAATACAATACATTAAGGGAAAATGAAAGAAAAAAAATAATAGATTCTTTGGCAAGCAAAATTGATAAAGATGGAAATCACTTATTCACTAAAAAAGACGGAACAAAGTATTGTAAAAAAAATCTTTATTGCGGAGGTAGTGGGAAACATAATTATACTTCTAATAGAAAGTTAGAGAAAAAATATGATTTATCAAATCACAAATATATAGAAACTAAATATAAAGGACAGTATGTTTTTATTTCATTGCAAAGCTTTGATATTGATCCATGCACTAAAAATATTCATATATTATATGATCGTATAGGAATAATGTTTGAAGAAGATAATATAACGAAGACAAAAGAAAATGTTGAGGTATCTAATGCTTTTATAAAAATGAAAACAACAGATTGGGAACTTCCTTTATCAAATAAAGACTTAAATGATATGATAGATTATATTATTAATCATTTTGAAAATAATAATTAAAAGTAATAGGCTTATTATATTTACAACAAAATTGATTAATTATTAAAGAGTAATTTTATAAATAGGTTGCTCTTTTCTTATGCTCAAAAGGAGGTATAACATGAAAACATATTTAGTAAAAATTACAGAAACACTTCAAAAACAAATCACAATCACAGCCAATTCTCGTGAAGAAGCTACACAAAAAGCAAAAGAAAATATAAAAATGAAGAAATTGTTTTAGATGAGAGTGATTATGTTGATACAGAATTTGAAGTATTAAAAGAAAAAAAGAATGATATTTAGAAAAGATAATTACCTCCGTATTTGACTTCTTATTCATGCTGAAAATGATGAAAAAGTTATTGATTATTTATTAAATGGCAGATGTATTGATAAAGAAATAGTTAATTGTTGTAAAGAATATTATCTATTTTATGTAATTGATAAGTCTATACAAGAATCTACTGCCCTAATTACCTTAGAAACATCTCTAAATAATCATTCTAATAACACTGATTTATATCTTAATTTACACAACGACAAATCCTGTAAGAATACGATACTAAAGACTGTTAATAATTAAGAATATAAGTATATTAAATAATAGAAAAATATAATTTGATATATTAATATTATATTTTTACAAAAAGATACATTTTGTATCATTATTTAAATATTGACAACTTATATAAGTTTGATAGAATAGATATGGAGGTATATTTATATGAAAGAACTAGTTAGGATTGAAGAGATTAAAATAAACGGTATTAAGAATGTATGCCATGGTAAAATTAGTTTTAATGAATATAGTAATATTTTGAAAGGAAACTTTCATGATTTAAAATCTGTCTTGGGTATTTATGGTCAAAATGGTTCAGGTAAAACAACAGTTTTAGAGGTAACAAAACTATTAAAGAATATTTTAATTGGAAATAAATTACCAGATTACTTTGATAAATTTATTAACAATGAATGTGAAAATGCGGAAATTAGTTATACTTTTTTTATAAATTCTATGGCTTCAAAGCAGTTGGTAACTTATACTTTTTTGATTGGCTTGATTGATGAAAAATATCAAATTTATTCAGAAAAAATCGTATCAAAGGAATATTCTGAAACTGAAAATAAATGGAAACCACAAGTAACTTTAATTGAATGTACTAATCAAGAAATTGTTTTAAAGAAACTTGCGAATAAGATTTCTAAGGATAGTTTAATTGAATTACGAGTTGCACAAGATATTGAAAAAGGGACCTCTTTTATCTTTCACAAAAGAAATAATAAAATATTATTGGAACAATTAACAAATACAATTCGAAATGATGATCAAAGACTAATTGATGTATTACGTTTATTACCACTCTATGCTGAAACTAGCTTAATCATTATCGAAAATGATGTGATGGGTAGTATTAATTTGAATACTTATGTTCCAATTAACTTATACCTTTCTAAGAATGATTCGTTAAAGATGGGAGAAATAGCTGTCAATTTATTGAAACCTAATGAAATGCCTATGGAAGTATTTAAAGATTTAGAAATAGTTATCAAGCAAATTGATATTGTTTTAAATGCAATTATCCCTTCAATACGATTGGAAATCACAAATCAGAAAAAGCAATTTTTAAAAAACGGGGAAGATGGTATTAACTTTGAAATAGTTAGCATCAGAAATAATAAACTCATTCCCCTAAAATACGAATCTGAAGGTATTAAACGCTTAATTTCTGTTATCAGTTCAATGATAGCTGCATTCAATAACTATTCTATTTGTTTAATGATTGATGAATTTGATTCTGGTATTTTTGAATATTTGTTAGGAGAGTTAGTTGAAATTATTGATGAATCTGCAAAAGGTCAATTTGTTTTTACTTCTCACAATTTAAGGGCACTAGAAAAATTATCATATAAATCTATTATCGTTACTACTGCTAATACAAATAATCGTTATATTCAATTAACTGGAATCAAATCAAATAATAATGTTCGAGATTATTATTATACAAACATTCTTTTAGGCGGACAATGTGAACCTATCTACGAAGAAACTAAGAATTTTAAAATTAAACGTGCATTTAGAAAGGCAGGTTCTTTTAATGAATAAAAAAATTCTATTATTTCTTGTAGAAGGATTAAGTGATAAAGATGCATTAGAGCCAATTCTATCTGAATTAGTTGATAGTACTAAAATACACTTTGAAGTTCTAAGATGCGATTTAACTGCGAGTTTAGATCCTGAAGTGCGTAATTTAAATATGAAACAACGTATTACTAGAGTAATTAAGAGTTTCCTAGAAAATAACCATGGTATTAAGAAAAAGCATATTGAAAAAATCATATTCCTATCAGATAGTGATGGATGTTATATTGATGATTCCTATATTTATTTTTCCGAAAATGATATTTCATTCCGCTATGAAGATGATGGAATATATACAAATCGTCCTAATGATGCAATTGATAGAAATCAAAGAAAATCTAGAAATTTAAATATGATTCATTCTACTGCAAAAGTGTACGCACTCCCAATTGAAACATATTATTTCTCTTGCAATTTAGATCATGTATTGCATAATAAAAGAAATTTAGAACAATATCTCAAAGAAGATTATGCGTTTGATTTTGCTGATAAATATGAGAACAAGGAAGAACAGTTTATCGATTTTGTGAATGATTCTTCACTATGTTTAGCGAATAATTATGCAGATACATGGACAATAATACAAGAAGATAGAAACTCTTTACTAAGATTTACTAATCTTAAAATATTTTTTGATAATAATTTTGAATTCTTGAAAGATGAAGCAAAAGAAAGAGTAGTACAGTATCAAGGAGGATAAGCAATTGGTTAGTTCTTATTATAGAAATCTTATTAAACAAGTTCTCTACAATTCTTACGGAGATACTTGGGAAGAAGCAGTTGAAGAATGGGAAATTATTGATTGGGAAGAGGATAAACAATGTAATTCTTTTTGTGTTTGTGGAAAAGAAAATATCCGTTATCTTTATACAATTCAAAATATATATACAAAGCGAATTCTATATCCAATAGGTTCATCGTGCATAAAGAAGTTTGAACGTGATGATTTAGATCAAACCACAATTATCATCGAACAAATGTTTAAACTTTTAAATGCAATTAAAAATAGAGAACGAATTGAATTAAATTCTAAATATTTTACAAAAAAACTAATAAAATACCTTTATGATGAAGGTGCATTAGATTCACAATCTAATGGTTTTGATGGTTATAATGATTATCAATTTATGCTTGATATGTTTAGAAAACGAGATAAGAATAGTATTAGTCAGAGGCAAAAAAGTAAAATTAATGGTATTATCGGATTTTCAATTAAACCTTATCTTATAAAAAAATTAGAAGAAAAAAATAGTAGATCCATTGTATAAAATAGAGTAATTCAATTTGATTTTTTATCTAAAATGGATGAATCTATCTTGTAGTTATCAGTTGAAAGTGAAATCCAATAAATATTAGATAACGATAAATTAGAATTTGAAAAGGAGAATTTAAAATGAAACCATTAGCTGAAGAAAGTAAATTATATAAGGAAATATCTGATTTATTTGATAAAAATAATGGAAAGATAACTTTGGATAATTATAAAGAAGCTATAAAAATAGCTAAAGAATATGAAAAAGAAGAAATTCAATATGTATTGTTTCGATTAAAATATGTTAACAGTGACGTAGAAACAGGAGTGATTGTAGTGGATAAAGGGCTCAACATCTTAACGAAGATAGCGAACACTTTAAAAAGAAAGGACTATAAATTAGCATTTATTTATTCTGTTTTGGAAACTGTATAAAATAAGTATAAATTTTGATTTATTGGTATGCTTTAGTTATTTAATAAAGAGTAATTCATTATGAATTGCTCTTTTTTTATTTTAAAAATGGAGGTACAACATGAAAAAATATTTAGTGGAAATTACAGAAACACTTCAAAAACAAATCACGATTACAGCTAGTTCTCGTGAAGAGGCTGAACAAAAAGTAAAAGAAAAATATAGAAATGAAGAAATTGTATTAGATGAAAATGATTATGTTGATACAGTTTTTACTGTATTAAAAGAAAAAAGAATGAAAGATATTGAGGGAAGATGATTTAAATATTGTCTTTCCTTTTTTCATCGGCAAGTAAAAAATACGAAAGGATGATGCACATTGATTAAAAAAATAAACAAAGAGATTCATCGATTGGAACAACAAAAGGGGTTGAAATCATCTCAAAAATCAAAACTTGAATTAGAAATAAATGAAATTTCCGGTAAATTGAAAGAATTAAATTCATTAAAAAATCAGTATGAAAAATTAGAAGAAGGAGTGAAAAACTTCTTTAACCCAACGGGTGAAATGGGACATTTATAGAATGTCCTGTATTGTAGCAAGCACTGATTTTGTCCGTACACAAAATCGCTTGTTAGGGTTGAACCCTAATACCCACCATGAAAGGAAGATTTTATGAAGAAGAAAAGAAAAAGAACGCATCGTGTTGAAGTAGCCATGAACGATAAAGAATACGAACAGTTTCTAACATACGTTCATGGTTGTGGTTTATCGCAACAAGCCTATTTATTATTGTTAATCAAGAATAGAATTCCACAACCATTACCAAGTGATGATTTTCAAGAAGTCATCAAACAGTTACGAAAGATTGGAAATAACTTAAATCAGTTAACAGTTATTGCTCATAAAACAGGAAGTATTGATATTATGAAATATAAGGAAGATATGAAAACTTTAAACAATTCGATTGTAGAAATTCGTGAGCAAGTCTATTTACAAAAGGAAGTATCATAATGGCAACAACAGCAATATGGGATGTGAAAGATAATCTTCAACGTGTATTGAATTATGCTTCTAATCCTAATAAAACAGAAGTTCACGAAAACAGTTATCACTATAATGGTTTAGAACAAGCCATCAGTTATACGACCAATGATTTAAAGACAGAAAAGCAATTATATGTTACTGGTTTGAATTGCAATCTTGCGACGGCTCATAAAGAAATGATGATTACCAAAAAAGGATTCAATAAGACAGATGGTATTCTTGCCTATCACGCTTATCAATCTTTTGTTCCCGGTGAAGTAGATGCAGAAACAGCACATCAAATTGGAATTGAATTAGCACAAGAAATGTGGGGAGATCATTTTGAAGTTTTGGTATCCACTCATTTAGATAAAAAACATTTCCATAATCATTTTATTATCAATTCAGTATCTTTTATTGATGGTAAGAAATATAAAGATAATAAAGAGAATTATAAAAAAATGAGAAAATGTTCCGATGATTTATGTAGAAAGTATAGGTTATCGGTGATTGAAAATCCTCAAAATAGAAAGATGCACTATGCTGAATGGATGGCTGAACAAAATCATAAACCAACATGGCGTTCTGTAATTCGTGATGATGTTGATTATGCTATCAGTCATTCAATGACCATGAAACAATTCTATTCAAATTTAGAAAAACAAGGCTATGAAATTAAATTTGGAAAACACATTGCAATCCGACCTAAAGGAAAAGAGCGTTTTGTTCGATTAAGAAGTTTAGATAAAAAGAATACCTATACTGAAGATAACATTAAGGATATGATTTTAGCTCAATCGGTTATTAAATGGGAGTCTATATCCGAACCTAAAAAACAGACACTTTATTATAAAGGTAATTTATCGAAAGCAAGAAAGATTACCGGATTTAAGGCATTATATTTTAAATATATGTATATGATGGGGATTTTACCCAAGAATGCACCTAATAAAAAAAAGGTGCATTTTTTATTGAAAGAAGATCTTATCTATATGGATAAGATAACCCAAGAAGTAACTCTTATTTCAAAAAAGAAAATTGATAATATCGCTGATTTAGATGCCAATGAATATTTTGCAAAAAGTAGATTAGATAATCTCATCAAGGAAAGAAGATGTATCTACAACAAAGTGAAACGTTGTCGAAAGCCAGAATTAAAGGAACAGCTTCAACAAGATATATCTTTATTATCAAATGAGATTAAGGAACTACGAAAGGAGGTGGTGCTTTATGAGGGTATTCGTCAGCGTTCTTTAACAATGAAGAACAAGATGAAAATGATTGAACAAGAAAGAAAGGAGAATAACGAACATGAACACGGGAGAAACATCCGATCAAATCGTTAGAATGACTTTGCAAGGAATTGAAGTTGCTGCCAATGTCGCATTAAAAGCTGGTGGTGAGATGACAAGATCATTGGCTGCTACTTTATATGCAATACTTACTGACAAGAAAAAAGTGAAAGGAAAAGCAAGACTAGATTCTTTATTGAAGTCTGGAAAAGAACTGAAAGTATTTGCAATTCGTCATGAAGATTTAAAGAAATTCTGTGAAGAAGCAAAACGTTATGGAGTTTTATATTCTGTACTAAAAGAAAAAAACAATACCGATGGTATCTGTGACATTATGGTACGTGCTGAAGATGCTTCAAAGATTAGTCGAATCGTAGATAAATTTGAACTTGCTACCATTGATACAAAGGCTATTCGAGAATCTATTATGAATGCGAAAGAAAATCCACTGCAAGATGTTCCTACACTTACTGATAAAGAACATGATGAATTAGTCAATGCTTTAATGAATTCTACGGTACAGGAGAGAAAGGTTGAAACTCCACAAAACGAAAACCCCACTCTGGCTCGCAACAAGACGAGCGACAATCTGTTCGAGCCTACATCAGAGAAAGTAAACGTCGCAGAGGATACTACTAAAGAAGTTAGACCATCCGTTCGTAAAGAACTCAAGGATATTAAAGAAAAACAACAAAAAGAGATGAAGAAAAACAAACAACAATCTCAATCAAAATATCCTCAAAAGAAAACAAAACATAAAAGAAAGAAAAAGGAGCGTTAAATCATGAACAATATATATGATGTTTTTAATGATGAACATACTAAACCACAACAACAAGAAAGAAAACCAAGATTGTCAAAAGAAGAATATGCTCAGATGATGAAAGAAAAAAGACAAGCATTATTCAATATGGCAAATGAGCAAACTTTTAAAGCAGTTGAAAATCCAGATCAATATTTGCAATATCTAAAATTACAAAGTATTTTGGATTACACTGTCACCAATACTTTATTAGTTATGGCACAAAACCCAAATGCTACCATCTTGAAAGATTACACGCATTGGAGAGAGATGAATAAATATGTTCAAAAAGGTGCTAAAGGAATTACTATTTTAGAACCTGGAAAAGAATATCAAAGACAAGATGGTTCTATTGGAATCAATTACAACCCAAAAACTGTATTTGATATTAGTCAATTAAATGGAAAAGATAATAATCCTCCCCTACCTGCAAGATTTAATATCAAAGAACTTGTTGGAGCTATTGTTCATCGAGTTGATATTAAACCAGAAATCGTTTCAGAAGATTCAGATATGCCAAAAGATGTTTATTTTGATAGAGATAGAAATTCTTTATTTGTTAAAAATGGATTGCAACCTGAAGCAATGCTTACTGGTTTAATTCGTGAGTATTGTTTTATTGATTGTGCAGATCAATTCAATTCAAGAAGTGAAGCAAGATTTATGGCAGAAAGTGCTGCTTATATGATTGCTCAAAAATATGGATTGGTGCATTATGATAAAGACTTTGTCAATAACATTTATCATCATTTTGAAGGTAAGGAACAAAAAGATATTAAGGGTGAATTAGAAAATATCAAAATATTAAAAGATAGTGTTGTTGAACGTATGGAACATGGTATTTATGTGCAACAACAAAATCGCCAAGAAAAGCAAACAAGACGAGATTCTTATTCTCGCTAATAAATGATGAAAGAAAATCATTATTCAATTGTCGTTACCGATATGGAAAGACGAATCATTATCAAAGCATTAACTTTATTAAAGGATAAGCAAATCCATGACAATAAGAAATTTGATTTTATTGATGATCTTATTGTGCGTTCTTGTGATGCACCATTAATCAATAAAAAGAATCGATTTTATGAAGAAAGATAGAACAGATGAGTATATTCTTTTAGGTATCCTTGTTGTACCAGTGATATGGGGAGCATTGTTATTTGCTCCCTATATGCATGATGGATTATTGAATGCTTTACCTCAATTCATTGAAGCTATGAATCATCCTTTTGCTATTACTTGGTGCAGAGATACTTTAAAAACAATATTTATTTTTGTACTTATGTATTTGATGGGTATTGGAATTTATTTATCTTCAATTAAAAACTATCGTAGGAAAGAGGAATATGGTTCTGCAAAATGGGCAAATAGTTCTAAAGTGAATAAAAAATATGCAAATCGAAATGTATTTGAGAACAAACTTTTTACCCAGCATTTTCGATTAGGGTTGGATGGTAAAAAACATCGGCGAAACTTAAATTCTTTAATCATTGGTGGAAGTGGTGCAGGAAAGACACGATTTTATGGAAAGCCCAATATTATGCAATGCAATACGAGTTTTGTCGTGCTAGATCCTAAAGGCGAAATTTTAAGAGATACAGGATATCTACTTGAAAAAGAAGGTTATGTCATTAAAGTTGTTGATTTAATCAATATGTCAAAAAGTCATTGTTATAATCCATTTCATTATATTCAAGATGATAAAGATGTACTGAAATTGATAACAAACCTAATTCGTAACACTACACCTAAAGGAAGTCAAACGAATGATCCATTTTGGGAAAAATCAGAAACTGCCTTATTAGAAGCATTATGTTTATACCTTATTCATGAAGCGCCAGAAGATGAACAAAACTTTACAATGGTCATGGAAATGATTGCATCGGCTGAAGTTAGAGAAGATGATGATCAGTACCAAAGTCCATTAGATGAACTATTTGAAAGACTGGAAATGAGAAAACCCCAAAGTCTAGCCGTAAAACAATATAAGATTTACAAACAAGCTGCTGGAAAAACCGCTAAATCAATTTTGATTTCTGTTGGTGTACGACTAGCAGCTTTTAATTTAGATAGTATTGCCAGTATTACTGCCGTAGACGAATTGGAACTTGAACAAATGGGAGAAAGAAAAACTGTGTTGTTTGCCGTAATTCCAGATAATGATTCTACATTTAACTTTCTTATTGGTATGTTATATACACAATTATTTCAAACGCTTTATTATCAAGCAGATATTGTTCATGGAGGAGAATTGCCTATCCCTGTTCATTTTTTGATGGACGAATTCGCTAATGTTGCATTACCTGATGAGTTTGATAAATTACTAAGTACGATGCGTTCAAGACAAATATTTGTATCAATCATCATTCAAAATCTAGCTCAAATCAAAGCACTGTATAAAGATTCATGGGAATCTATTGTTGGTAACTGTGATGAACTTTATTATCTCGGTGGTAATGAACAATCCACACATAAATTTATGAGCGAGTATTTAGGAAAAGAAACTTTAGATACAAATACCTATGGTAAGTCAACTGGACGTAGTGGAAACTATTCTACAAACTATCAACAAGCAGGACGTGAACTATTAACAGCTGATGAAGTAAGACTACTTGATAATGATTATGCTTTACTTTTTATTCGAGGCGAACGACCTATCTTTGATAAAAAATATGATATATTGAAGCACCCTAATATTAAATATACAAAAGATGGCAAGGCATTGCTTTATCATCATGGTGTTATAAAACACAACTTTGAAAACTGGCAAGATATTGTTCTATCCGATAATGAATATGAATTATATTCTGAAGAAGATATGGAAGAATACTTTGCTGAAATTGAAAAGAATACGGAGGAACATTAAATGAAAAAATGGAATAAGAAAACAACGAAATATTTTATCTTTTATGCAGTTATGATTATGACATTAAGCATGGGCGTATTACCAGTTCATGCAGAAGGTGATCCATTAACTGTGGTTAATAATTTAAGTAATTTTATCTTTGGATTGATTCGTGCAGTAGGTATGATTTTACTTGGTTTTGGTGTCGTTCAAGTTGGTTTGTCTTTGAAAAGCCATGATCCGAGCCAAAGAGCCAATGGATTTTTAACTGTTGCCGGTGGAATCATTATTACTTTCGCCAAAGAAATCTTAAATTTGATTGTTGGTGGCTAACACTAACAATCTCTTTGAAAGGAAGTGATTTTGTTGGATGGAATTATTGATAACTTAGAAAATGCAATACAGACATGGAATCAAAAACTAGCTGAAATATGGACCTTGCTCACACAATCACCTCAAGAATTTAAAGGTGGTGGTATTTGGAATATTATAACTCAAATTCATGGAGCATTGCTTGCGATAGGACTTGCGCTTCTCGTATTATTTTTTGTTTATGGAGTTGCTAAGTCCTGCACAAATCTAACAGAAATAAAACGACCAGAACATGCATTAAAATTATTCTTACGCTTTGCGATTGCTAGAGGGCTTGTCGTATATGGAATGGAATTGATGGTAACAGTATTTGAAATAATACAAGGTATTACTTCTACCATCATGACTACTGTTGGACTGGGTAGTGCAAGTCAGACAGTATTGCCCCAAGAAATCATTGATGCCGTAAGTGATTGCGGATTTTTAGAAAGTATTCCCTTATGGGCAGTAACATTACTGGGTGGTATTTTTATCACCATACTTTCTTTTATTATGATTTTAACTGTATATGGTCGTTTCTTTAAACTCTATATGTACACAGCAATTTCTCCTGTCCCATTATCTTGTTCTGCTGGGGAAACAACACAAAATATTTCAGTTACATTTATGAAATCTTATGCAGGTGTATGTTTAGAGGGTGCAATCATAGTTCTTGCTTGTATTATCTTTTCAGCATTTGCAGCTGCACCACCAGTGATAGATCCAAATGCGAGTGCAATTAGTATGGTATGGAGTTATACTGGAGAATTGATTTTTAACATGTTAGTGCTTGTTGGAACAGTTAAAATGAGTGATAGAATTGTGAAAGAAATGATGGGATTATAAATGTTATATCATTTTAATTTTAAAGATGGTAAAATGAAAACATAAAAATATGTAACAAAATCTAATGCAATAAGGAGAGATGCAAATGAAGAAAAGTATAGTCGATGAAATCATTAATGTAGTTTGTGAAACTTGGAAGAATAATATTAATAAAGATTATCTTGAAGGATTATTGTTAGAAGAACACATTGAAATGCGCTTTTTATCATCATCTAAGAACAAAACTTGGTAAATTATTAAATGAAAACAATCTTTGCATATATACTGAATATTTGGGTTCAGAATTTAAAGAATTAGGTTATCGACCAGATATGGTTGTTGTAAAAATGAAAAAGGATTGTGATGAAAAATACTTGATAAATCACATTGAAGAAGTTGTTGTAGCATTCGAATTTAAATTTAAAGATAAATACGAATTTAATACAATTGTTGCAGATGCTGATAAAATTTATAACTATATAAAACGAATCAACAATAATTGCCAATATGTTATGGCTATCATTCACGAAAAATATTGGGAAAATCCTTTTTGGCTTACTAAAAAACAAACTAATAATTGGGCAAAAGGAAGAGTAACGGAATTAGTAGCAAGTTATAACGACGAAATTACCGAAGAAATGAATTTTCTTTCTAAAGGGTATTGATGAACTAGCATTGTGCTGGTTTTTTTATTTGGAGGAGTTTATGGAAATCAAAGTAAATAAAGAAGTAAGGAATTATACAGAGAGTATATTTCTTGGCTTATCTATTCGACAATGTTTTTTTTCAGTCATTGCTTGTATAGTAGCTGTATTGATGTACTTTCTATGTATTGATTCTTTAGGAATGGAAATGACCAGTTGGTTATGTATGCTAGGTGCTGCACCTTTTGCATCACTTGGCTTTATCACATATCAAAACATGAATGCTGAACAGATTGTATTAACTGCTTGGCATTCTTTTTTATTGTCAAAGACGGATTTAATATATAAACCATTTAATTTATATCAAGAATTATTTAAAGATGTCTTTGAGAAACAAAAGAAGGAGGCGTTAGGTAAAAATGATAAAAAGTTACGCAAAATTAAAGAAACAAAATAAGGAAAAATTTAAAATACCGAAATCTGCACAAGATACTGTTCCCATTGATACCATCTACAAAGATGGTATTTTTCGTATGGGAAATAGATATTCTAAGAGTTATCGCTTTTTAGATATCAACTATTCGATTGCATCAAAAGAAGAAAAAATGGATTTATTCTTAAATTATGGAGAATTATTGAATTCGTTTGATTCTTCTATGATGGTAAAGATTACGATTAATAATCGTAAAATTGATTTAAAGCAGTTTAAAGAAGATATTCTGATACCTTTGCAAAATGACAAATTAGATTTTTATCGCAAAGAATATAATCATATGTTATTAGATAAGCTGGCAGAAAGTGATGATATTGTTCAGGAAAAATATATTACAATTACCATTTTTAGAAACAATATAGCGGAAGCACGTTCTTTCTTTTCTAGACTTACAACTGAGCTAACTTCTCATTTTTCTAAATTAGGAAGTGGCTGTATTGAGTTAGATGTCTATGATCGCTTAAAAATATTACATGATTTTTATCGAGGAGAAGAGGAAGAATTCGTTTTTGATTTAAAGGATTCCGCTAATAAAGGTCATTCTTTTAAAGATGTTATTTGTCCTTATGCTCCAAAATTTAATCATAAAGGCTTCATGTTTGGAGATAGATATGGACGTGTTTTATATTTAAGCAATTATTCAAGATTTATTAAAGATAGTTTTATTTCAGAACTATGCGATTTAAATCGTAATCTTATGTATTCAATGGATATTATTAGCGTTCCTACGGATGAAGCAGTCAAAGAAATGGAAAATAAGTTATTAGGTGTCAATACCAATATCACAAATTGGCAAAGACGTCAAAATGCAAATAATAACTTTTCAGCGGTTATTCCCTATGATATGGAACTACAAAGAGAAGAATGTAAAGAGTTCTTAGATGATTTGACTATTCGTGATCAACGAATGATGTTATGTAATATTACGATTACTCATCTTGCAGATTCAAAAAATGAATTAGATAATGATACGGAAATACTCAAGTCTATTGCTAGAAAGTATATGTGTGAGTTATCGACATTGTTCTTTTCTAAAAGACAATTAGACGGAGTATTAACAACACTTCCTATTGGAGTGAATCGTTTAGATATAACTCGTACATTGCTTACTGAAAGTGCATCGGTATTTATTCCATTTAGAGCACAGGAAATTATGGATAAAGGTGGTATTTGGTATGGTCAAAATGCTATTACTAATAACCCTATTTTATGTAATAAGGAATTGCTACAAAATCCCAATGCTTTTATCTTAGGGGTTCCGGGTGCTGGTAAATCATTCTTAACAAAAGAAGAAATTGAATTTATTATTATGTCCACCAATGATGACGTCCTTATCTGCGATCCCGAAGGTGAATATGATCCAATCATTAAAGAATTTGGTGGCGAAGTGATTGAAATATCCGTAGGAAGTAAAGATCATATTAACCCTATGGATATGGAAGAAGGATATGGTGATTCTGGAAATCCAGTTGGAGATAAATCCCAATTTATCATGTCTTTATTTGAACAGTTAGACAGAGAAAATAAATCAATTACACCGATCGAAAGAAGTTTGATTGACCGTTGTGTATCTATTGTTTATGCAGAGTATAGAAAAACAAAAATAATGCCAACACTTAAAACTTTAAGAAATATATTATTAAAGCAACCAGAAAGTGAAGCAAGAACGCTTGCTTTACGTTTGGAATATATTGCTGAAGGTACATCTGATATTTTTGCTCATGAAACGAATGTTGATGTATCTAATCGTATTATTTCTTATAATATCTTTAATCTAGGAACACAACTTAAAACAATTGGATTATTGATTATTACGGATGCCATGTTGAATCGTGTTATTTCGAACTGGAAAAAAGGAAAACGAACTCATGTATTTATTGATGAAATTCATGTTATTTTTGAGAATGAAGAAAGTGCTACGTTCTTTGCTTCTGCTTGGAGACAGTTTAGAAAGCGTGATGCTTTTCCTACGGGTATTACCCAAAATGTGAAGTATCTTTTATCTAGTCAACAAGGCACATCTATGTTATCGAACAGTGAGTTTATTGTTATGTTAAATCAGTCGCCTAATGATAGAGAGGATTTAGCTGATTTATTAAAGATCAGTGAAGAACAAATGAGTTATATCACCAATGCTCAAAGTGGTTGTGGTTTGATTAAATATGGAGCATCTTTAGTCCCATTTATTAATCGCATGCCAAAAGATATGGAACTTTATCGTTTGAATACAACGAAACCTACGGATCGAAAAGAAATGCTTGTACAGATTGAACAGTCTAATTAAAGGCTGTTCTTCTTTTTTATGAAAGGTCAAAGTTTATGAAAAACAATCCAAATAAAATTAAGATAAAAGAAACTGTACATGACATTAAAACAAAAGATAGTAAACAAAACATTAAATACTTTGTTAAGGATGTAGCCATCCATGAAAAAGAAAAAATCAAAGCAAATGATAATGGGAAAACCAAAAATGACACGACACAAGATTATGCTCCAAATCGAGTGGATGAAGTACAAAAAGCAACTGCTAAACAATCTTATCGAAGAACAAAGCAATTTATAGACAAGAAAAGAAAAAGAAATAAATCATTGAATGGAAAAGATATTATTGAAAATAAAGATAGCTTATCTTTAATACAGCCAAAACAAAAGGAAAAATTGATTTCCAATCATAAAAAAAGGTTATCTATAGATTCCAAAAATAAGATTCTTACAAAGAAACAGAAAGTTAAACAAACACTTCCTTATTCCAATTCATTTCAAACAAGTGATACTTATCAAAAGAGAATGAAGTCTTTCATGATGGTTAAGCATAAAAACAAAGTAAAAGCATCGAAAGAGATTGTCAAAAAGCCTATTCAAGCAGGAAATATTCTAGTAAGAACATGGAAAAGTGGTGCTTATGTTTTAACAAAAGCAGTACATGGAATATCACACCTTTGGACCTATGGAATGGGATTAATCATATTAGTTGTGATTACTTTGTTTATCGGTGTGTTTGCTTGTTTATCCGATGATGGAGGTATTAATAGTGAGATTGAACCATTAAGTGCGGAAGTATTAGCTTATGAAGAAACCATAACAAAATATGCCGAACAATATAAAATAGAAGAGTATGTTCCTATTTTAGAAGCCATCATGATGCAAGAATCTGGAGGAAAAGGAAATGACCCAATGCAATCTAGTGAAAGTGGATTTAATACAAAATACCCTAGAAAGCCAAATGGTATCACTGATGCAGATTATTCAATAGAAGTAGGAGTTCAAACATTTTCGAATTGTCTAACAAGAGCGAAAGTTGAAAGTCCAGCTGATACAGAAAAATTATATTTAGCCTTACAAGGATATAATTACGGTAGCGGATATATCGAATGGGCAGTAACAAACTTTGGTGGATATACTAAAGCAAATGCAAAATTGTTTTCAGATAACAAAAGAGCCGAGTTAGGAACTGATGTATATGGAGATCCTTTTTATGTCAGTCATGTTATGCGATATGTCAGTTTTTCATTTCGTGGAGGAACAAAACCAAATTTTGATAATTATGATGCTTGGGTAAACAAAAATCCATATGCTCAAGCAAAGTTGTATGGACAATGTACTTGGTTTGCATGGGGACGTTTCTATGAATTATATGGATATTCACCGGGATTTATCGGAGATGGTTGGAAGTGCGTAGATCAATTATTAAAAACACATGGAGATAAATTTGAGCGCTCAACAACGCCAAAAGCAG
The DNA here is from genome assembly GCF_014306455.1 of Catenibacterium faecis. Taxonomy (NCBI): domain Bacteria; kingdom Bacillati; phylum Bacillota; class Erysipelotrichia; order Erysipelotrichales; family Coprobacillaceae; genus Catenibacterium; species Catenibacterium faecis. The sequence continues at coordinate 125,644 of NZ_JACRWG010000001.1, read as the reverse complement.
GTGCTGTATTTTCGGGTATTGGAAGAAATCATGTCGGCATAGTCATTGATGTTAAAGGAGATGTTCTTATCATTCAAGAAGGAAATTTAGATGGGAAAACTAACACTTTTAAAGATGCACGAAAAGATTGGCATACTAAAGAATACACGTTATCTCAATTAAGAGCTGCCATGCAAGGAGTTATATTTGCCAATCCAAAATAAAAGGTACTGATTATTTCAGTACCTAATTACATATAAATAATTTATTCAAAATTTTATATCTAATTTGCGATTATCCGCATAAACACTATACTTTTAAGCATTTTGAAATATAAGAAAACACTCATTTTACCACGATTTTACCACGATTGAATGAGCCTTGATATGACCTATAAAGTAACACCCAAAAGACATCATACATCTAAATGGTGTCTTTTTTAAAAGCAGCTAATCCTAAGACTAACTGCTTTGTAAATATTGATATTTCTTTTTAGTTTACAAACGATTTAAAATGGTCGCTAAGTTCTCTTTATGCCATGAAGCACCAACCATTGTCTTATTTACCTTAAATGCTAATGTACCCTTTGATGTAGTAATTTCTAATTCGTAAGACATCAACTTTTTATTGAATTTAGTGCTTGCTATTTCTTCCTTAGAAACGAAAAGAAATGCTTCATCTTCTAATTTGCCCGTTACATTATTTAAACCGATAATAGCAATACCACTATCACTAAAGTTTATTGCGTAATACTGCATTGAAAGAGCAGTAGCAATCGGTCCAAGAGCATATGTGAATTTACTCGGAAATATAACTCCAATAATAGATGAATTTTCATTAAATGTAATATCCTTCTTCTTTAGATATTCTCTAATATCTTGTTCTTTTAGCATTTTAATATCCTCCTGTAAAATTTAATTTGTCATAAATGGTTATTCTCATTTTATCATTTGAAAAAAACGATTACAATAAAATATCATCCCATTATAAAAATATTATACCATTATAAAAATATCATCCCATTATAAAAATATGTTTAAACGAATAACGCAGATAAACCGACAAAAATACACATTACTCCAAAAATCATACACATTACATTTTTGATACCGACTTTTTTGTTAAGTACGAAAGATGATGGATTTTTAGGGTTTATATATATACGATATTCATTTCCCTTAACCATATCCTTATCTAATTTCTTAAAGCTATATGTGTTAGAACACTGACGGACATATGTTTTTCCGTTGTACTTGTATTTAAAAATAGGAGCATAGCTTGATACTGTTTTACTTGGATACGAATTATAGCCTTGATAGACCCCCATAATTTCTTCATTACAAATAGCAACAGATTTAATATTATGATAAAAAATCATCGTAATCATTCCTCCTATTGTAACGCCTATTAATATAAATGTATATTTAGCTCCGCCTGGGATAAGAAAACATATAAAAGCTAATAAAAGCCCACCGAATATCAACGCAAGAAACTTAAATGATTCAGGATCCATCTTATGCATTTTTTGTTTAAAAGCCATATAAACAATCCAACCAAAAGCTGCTACACAAAATAATAATTTTAATCCTTCAAAGTTCATTGTTTATCTATTCCTTTCCTTCAATCTTACTTACTACTATGTTTCCTATGCGTTAATGTCAAAGCAAGATATTTTTAATTCTTAATCTTTTTCATTATTTTGATTTTGTTTTTTCCATTCCTTATAATCTTTTTTTGCTTCTTGTTGTCTTTTAACATCTTCCATTTTTTCTAAAATCGCTTCTACATCTGGTTGACTGTGCTGTTCTGGTAGAGAATAGAAAATAATGTTATCATCATTTGTATATACTGAAATATTAAAAACCAAAGCACTTTCTACAATTTCTTGCATGATATAGGAAATTTCTTCTGCATATTCTTCGTCTGTTTTTCCCTCGTTAAGATATATACTTGTTTCTATTTCGTATTCTCTTTTTTTCAGATATTCTTCTACACTTTCCTTACCATTCCATTCTGTTGTGGTTGTATGCCCTTGAACTTCAATTTGATAATCTCTTATAAAAGGCTTATCTTGAAATAAAGGAGTTGCAAGTTCTTTTATTTCATCAGAAAAGTAATAAACATGGTAACTATCCTCAAAAAGTCCAGTATTTCGTGTATATACAGTAGCAGTTTGAGAAGAATTTTCTTTACTGGAAACTTCTGCCATAATCCAGTTCAATCCTATTTTTTCTTCTTTATACTTCTTCACTTCTGTAATGATAAATTCTTCATTGTATTTGTCCTTTAATTTGGATAAGATATATTTTTGTGCTTCTTCACTAGAGTTAAAATCATGCGAATAACCACTACAACCATTTAATATTCCCAAACAAAGCACGCCTGCAATAACACCTAATAAAATTTTTTTATATCGCATAATCGCCACCTCTATGTGATTTGATGATTTAATACAGTTCTACAAACTGGAAGTTACAAGTCAGTTAAAAAAATTTTTGAAATACCTTTTTTCTGAAGTTTGTATTTTTGAACTTGAGATAATGGAATTTCAAATGCTGTGCTTGTCTTTGGGAATTTATTGTTCAATATATCATCATAGAGAACGGTAATAAATTTCCCCCATTCTTTTAAGTCAGTTATCTTTGTTGAATCGTCTAAGAAAGCATAACCATCACTTAAATAAAATATCTCTAATGCTAGTGCTAAATCACAACTGGGGGCAGCAAGTATTTGTTTTGGAATTTCAAATCCGTCATCCCAGTTGTATTCATTTAGTTTACTTCTTAAATCATTATATACCATTTTTATATCTCCCAAATTCTAATTTACTGCACTACAAACTGGAAGTTGTCTATTTAAAAGAAAATTACTAAATATCTTTTTAGCGGTCATTTTAATTCTCCCATAGCTACCTTAATCTATTAAAAGCTCTTAATCTATCAATAAAATCATCTAAGGCTTCTTCCTCATCTAAATAAATATCTTGTGAATTTGTAACCTTACTAGCCCTTTCATCTGTTGCATAAACAATCCACTTATCATTCTCACGCATTAACACAACTTCATTTTCTCTATCATCTTTCCTTTCATTCATATTATAACCTTGTAATTTCTCGTCCTGTATCATTTTTATTGCTTCTTTTATGTTCATGTTTCATGTTCCTATTTTTGCATTGCAACTTCAAAGTTGTCTATTCATTTTTCGTAACAGTATCAACGATTTCTTGATATTCTTCATCTGTTAATACTTTCGCCCATAATCCATAGTGAACTTCATCAAATTCTTCATAAAATGTAGGATCATTCGACTGGGTAACAGGAAATAATGCATGTCTATCTTCGCCCATCACACGATAAGGGGCAAGATTGCATAAAAAGCCTTTGTAATATATTTTCACTTCGCATTCCTCCACATACAATTTGGATTGGTCGCTTTCTTCATATCCATATTATAACAGTTACGTATATCCGCTACAATGAAAATCTATTTAGGAATACTATTTTTTCGGCTGTCCCTGCGGTGTAGGGTTCTGTGGATTGACTGCGTTCTGGTTGCCTTTATTCTTCAACACAATATTTTCTGCCTTTACATATAAATTTATGTACAGTATTGGTATTTCAAAAACAAAATAGGTTATCCCTTTCTTCCTCTTGGCTACCAAACACAGAAAAGAAAAAGTGTGATGTCATACTCAATTTTTTTATCTTGCACGCATAAAAAGATTGAAAGAGGTGTTTGTTTCCAGTATAATGTTTTTGTATAGAAGCAAGGATTGAATTTTTTGAAAGAAAGGGTTGACAGTCATGTTCACAAATTGTTACGCTTGCGACAGACAGACAGACAGACAGACAGACAGACAGACAGACAGACAGACAGACAGACAGACAGACAGACAGACAGACAGACAGACAGACAGACAAGTAAATTCTGCCCTTTTTTCAATTTTATCAATAAGAAACAGAACGCACAGGTTACCCAGCTATAAGGGGTGCTTTGTGCGTTTTTCTATGCAGAAAATTTATGAAGAACAAGGAGCGAACAAACTATGAAGAAAAAACAAGTCCTTGCAGTAAGTTCCGCATTGATGATCGGGACAACAACTGCACTTACAGGGCTTCCTACTCCTGTCATGGCACAGGAAAACACAGAAGTTGTGCAGGAAGCCATTGTAGAAGAAAACAAGACAGAGCAAGTTCCTGTGGAACAGGAAACAGAAAACGCAGAAGTGCAGGAATATGCAACAAACAAAGAGCAGGAAAAAACAGCTGAAAATGCAGAAACTTTAAAAGAAGATTTAACAGAAGAAAGTACAAAACAGGAAACACCTGCAACACCAAAAAAAGAAGTGGTTACTGAAGATAAGACAGTCGAAGAAAACAAGAATACAGAGGTAAAGGCTGGAAGTATTGCTATTGATGAAGCACATTTTCCTAATCAGGCATTTAGATTATTTGTAGAAACTAATTTTGACAAAGATAAGGACAAAAGTTTATCAAAAGAAGAAATCAATAATGTTACTAGCATGAAAATACAAGAAAGGTATAATCAGGAATTTACATCTATAAAAGGTATAGAATACTTTACAAATTTACAGGATTTATCTCTTGCTGCACCTCTTAAAGAATTAGACTTAAGCAAAAATACAAGTTTGAAAAATCTTGAAATAATAGGTTTAAATATGTGGGGATTTGATGTAAGTAAAAATACAAATTTAAAGTCTTTAACTGCTGATACGCACTATACATGGTATAACATTGGCAACAATCCAAATCTTGAAACTGTAAATGTTGGAAATACTAACCTTTGGACTACAACAGAAAAAAATCACTTCTATTTCAAAGATATATGTAAAGGAATAGATATTTCAAAAATTACTATTTTGCAGAATGGGAAATTAGATAAAGATACAGGAATTGCTTATATTGATGATGTAAACAAAGAATTCATTTATCAATATGATTGTGGCACATATAAAGGGGGTAAAAAAACATTAGAGATTACAATACATATACTTGGAACATCATCTCTACCCGATATTTTTGCAGAAGATGTCACATTAAAAGTGGGGGATACATTTGACCCATTGAAAAATGTAACTGCCAGTGATTTTGAAGATGGTCCAATTACTTTAACACGAGAAAATATAATTGAAAATGATGTAGACACTTCTAGGGCTGGTGTTTATCATGTAACTTATGAAGTAACAGATAGTGAAGGAAAATCTAGTAGAAAAGTTATTACTGTTACTGTAGAAGGTTCAACTGATATTCCGAATACTGCTCCAACTATTTCTGCAAATGATGTTACATTGAATGTAGGCGATACTTTCAACCCATTGGCAAATGTTACAGCAACGGATAAAGAGGACGGAACTATCACTTTGACAAAAGATAATATCATTGCAAATGATGTTGATACTTCTAAGGCTGGTACTTACCATGTAACCTATAAGGTAACAGATAAAAACGGAGCTTCTTCCGAAAAGACGATTACTGTAATTGTGAAACAAAATACAGGCGACCTTAACTCTGTTCCAACCATTTCCGCAAATGATGTTACATTGAATGTAGGCGATATGTTCGACCCATTGGCAAATGTTACAGCAACGGATAAAGAGGACGGAACGATTACTTTAACAAAAGATAATATCATTGCAAATGATGTTGATACTTCTAAGGCTGGTACTTACCATGTAACCTATAAGGTAACAGATAAAAACGGAGCTTCTTCCGAAAAAACAATTACAGTTACAGTAAAAGAAAAAACAACAAATAAACCTGTAAGTCCACAACAGCCACAGAAACCGAACAAACCAACTACTCCAACAAAGCCTAGCGGACAAAAGAACCCTGTAAAAACAGGCGATGTAACAAACGTAGGATTGTTCGCTTCTATGTTTGCTGGTTCAACTGGTGCATTAGCTGTTTTATTCCGTAAAAAACGTAAAAGAAATAGGAACGATTAACAAAATGTATAATAACAATCAATAGCGACTAATGATTGTTCATGTAAAAGGACACCAAACTATAAGGTGTCCTTTTCAAATTCCTATCGTCATATCAAGGCTCGTTCAATCGTGGTAAATTCGTGGTAAAATGAGTGTTTTCTTATATTTCAAAATGTTTAAAAGTATAGTGTTTATGCGGATAATTGAAAATTAGATATAAAATTTTGAATAAATACTTTTCGCTACTATTGTTCTTTTACCAATTTATTTGATGATTAAGCTGATAGAACCAGAAAAGTTATTCATTTCAAGAATAATATAATTACTTGCAGAAGGTAATGATATCATTTCAAAATATGAACCATTACTATCAAATAGTGTTTTTGGTTTAGCTGCACCAGTTTTTAAAATTAATTTACATGAACCATCTTTAATAATGGAATTGTATTTAATTTGTAAGTTGTTACTGTTTTTTCTTTCTAATGCAGTTCCCCCAAATAGTATTTCTTGTCCAGAAAAATGGCTATATTCGGCATCATAAGTTCCTACATAATTATCTTGTCCAAAATTACGATTACCTTGAAGTTCTTTATCTTTACTCAGACTAATATCACCTATTGTTTGTAATATGTTGTTATACTGTTCAATCATTTCGTCTTTAGTGCAAGCAGATAAACATAGTAATAAACAACATATAGTTAAAATTAAGCCTTGTGTCACTAAATTAAATAACATGTATGTAGAACTTTATGAATAAAAAATAGTTTGTATAAGGCAGAGATATCGTTGATGTCTCTGTTTTTTTGCTCATATTCGTTTAAAATGGAGTATTCTACTAATAGTAGGTTTACTTGCGAATGGAAATAACTAATAATGTGCTTGAGGAGGGATAGATTATGAAACAAATAGACAATGAAAAATTTGGTAAGTTTATTACTGAATTAAGAAAAGAAAAGAATTTAACACAAAAGAAATTAGCAGATCAATTATTTGTATCTGATAAAACTGTGAGTAAGTGGGAAAGAGGTGCAAGTTTCCCAAATGTAGTATTATTGATTCCAATTGCTGAATGTTTAGAAGTTAGTGTGACAGAACTATTGATGGGAGAACATCTAGATAGACATGATATGATTCAACACGATGATGTAGACAATATGGTTTCGTATTCATTAGAATCGTCTGTTAAAGCAATGGTTTCCTATAATAAAAGAAAATGGAAAATGATTTGGGGGATATCTTGTTTTATTGTCATTTTAGAATGTTTATATTTATTGGTATCTACATACCCGTTAGAACATATAAGAGGAATTGCTTGTGTTTCAGGAGTAATGATGATTTTTGCACTATGGGCGTGTGTTTATGCCAGAGAATTACCATCTTTTTATGACGAAAATAGAATCAATTATGTATCACAAGGTATATTTAGAATTCATATGCCAGGCTTAACTTTTAATAATTCAAACTGGCCAGAAATACTAAAGTTATTACGCTTTGATTCTTTATGTATGGCGGTAGGTACTCCTTTGTTTTATCATATCTCTATATTAATGGTCGGCTATCAATTGTTTGATAATATCAAATTGTATGCTTTATGGATTGTTATCCTTATATCAATAGGTGCAGTATATTACATAGGAAAAAAGTACGAGTAAGAGTTGTTTAACTTTTTTTGTAAAATAAGTGTATGTTATTGTAAGAAATTATTGTAAGAAATTAACTATTTTGATAAAATGGAGTAAAAGTTAATGGTAATATTTAATTAAGGGAGAGATTGTTATGCACATGAAATATTATTTAGAATGCAATTCAATTGTACTGCAAAACCCATATTACCTTTTAACATGTTCAAATTTAAGATGATTTTTAACGCATAATAACGGATAAAATTAATTTAGTTATTATGCGTTTTTTTATTTGAATAGGAGCGATTTATATTGTGAAGAAAATATTGGCATACGCTATGACTATATCTTTATTACTTTGTGGTTGTAGCTATCAAGAATCTTATAGAGGAGGGGTTGAAATGGATAAATCATATAAAGAATTATCAACTATTTTTAGACAATATGGGCTTAATGGCCTTAATGATGAGTTAGTTTATAATCTAGAACAAAGATATAAGGAACTACCTTCTGAAATAGAATTTAATAAAGCAGCGGATTTATTAACATCACTTGGAGAAGGGGATATCGATTATGAAAATATGACATGGAAACCATCTGAAAATGGAGTTTATGCTTTTGACGTAGAAATATTTGATGTTGAAAATATGTATAAAAACTTCTTAATTGGTGTTTCATATTTAGATAGAGAAGAACTAAATTTTACAAATATAGTAGAAGATACAAGTCTTGTTGATTGGGAAGATGGCACTGGATCTAGAAGTGTTTCATTTGATTGGAATGGACAACATTTTAACATTGATGCAAAAGTTGAAGGAGATTGGTTTGATTCAAGTGTTGCAGATGATTTAAATAGAATTATTATAAGTCAAGATACAGGCAAACAATTGTATTTTACAAGTGATGGATATCAAGAAGGAATTGTATTTTATTGCGATAAAGAATGGGCTAATGATTTTGAAAAGGACACAGGTTTGAAATTAGAAGAATTTAATCAATGATTGAAATTTTTAAAAAGGATTGGTGTTTTATGAGAGAACTATATTGTAAAAAATGCGGAAAGAAAGTTAATACAAAGTTATGGATGGTTCCTAATAGCTGTGTTTGTGGTGTAAATCTTGACGAATGGCAAAAAGATAGTGGAAGAACTACTTTTCGTTATTTGCTATGCTTATTTTTATTGATGCTTCCTTTGTTTTTGCTTATTTATTTACTACGAACGCTATTAAAGAATTTGATTATATTATATGCTCTTATTCTTTTGATTTCGATGATATGGCTTCGGCAAGCTGATGGACTTTTAATTCGTATAGGAATAGTAAAGATGAAGAATATTATTGTAAAGTAGTATTTCTTATTTAAATTATTTCAATCATAAGAATAACTTTGTAATAGTGAGGTGATGGAGATGCTTATTGTTTTTGGAATTGTTGTGTTGGCTAGTGCTGTATTGTTACTTTATTTAAAGTATCGTGTAGTGCTTGGCGGAGATAAATGTAAAGCCACAATTGTTGACGTTGCTAGTCGTAATGGTGGTTATGTCGTTGGTGGTGTACAAGTTAGAAAAAAAGCATTTATCGTTAAAATTAACAATCGTAAATATTATACAGCACATGGTTGTATATTCGAAAAATTTGGAAAGCAAAAAATTGGAAAAGAAATCACTGTTTATAAAAAGGAACAGTATGGTAATGAAGTTTTTAAAATGCACGATTATCGAATTGAGATTGTAAGTTTAATTTTAGTGATTTTTAGTATATTTTTAATCAGATATAGTCTATAGATACTATAAAGAAGTTCCAATTCTAAAAGTATAAATTATATAAAATAAGAAGGTGAGAATATGAAAGATTCAAACTTAAAAATAACTTCTATGAAGGATATATATGAATGATTTCTTGAACAAGGATATAATGTAACAATTGATAATGATAATTCATTTATATCTGTTATTGGAAAAGATTTTATTGTATGTGGCGATGATGATCTCGTTACATCAAAAGGGAAAAAGGATTTATTTACGACAAGTAGTCATGTTATAAGCGGTGACTTGTATGTGTATGAGGAAGTATATAAACTATTTAAATATTATACTGATAATGCAGACCAGTATATTTCAAAGAAAATATTTAATTTGTTGTGAATGATAAGTAAAAGCTAATGCTTTCTAAAACTTAGGGGGATGATATATGAAAAAAGAATTAAGACACATAATAATGATTATTGTTGCGTCAGTAGTGGGTAGCATAGTCGGTTATATCTTAGGAAAAATTCAGCTTCAGCAACTACAAGATCCGGATTTTATCCAACAGCTTATGAGCCATAATATGATGATTCATGAACCTATTGGAGTTATAAACAGTATGCTGCTAGGTATTTGTATTTTTTCTGGTGTAGCTACGGGCTTGATAATCTATAATCATTTTACTTGTAAATTTACTTTAGCAACGAGAATGATTATTGGTATTTTGGCATTCCCATTCTATTCAATTCTTGGAATTTTGGGTGTTATACCATATTTTATTTATAACGTAGTGCTTTTGATGAAAAAATAAGAGGGTGATGATTATGAAATTAAAACGATTAGTAGCAGTGTTTTTGCTTTTAATATCTATGAGTGTTAGTGGCTGTGCATCAAAAGATATAGTAGATAAAAATAATAATTTAATCTATCAAGAATCAATATCTCCTAATGAAAAATATGTTGATAATAAAGAAGATGTCGTTCGCTATATCGTTGAAGTCTACCAAGAAAATGATGAAACAATTTCTATTATAGCAAAGTCAAACAGTAAGTTTTTTGAACCTTTGGATTATGAATTTTATATCAATAAGTCTTTTTCAAAAGACGATATTACTGTTGAATGGACAACGCTTATGGGCAGTACTGAAGCGACAAAAGAAAATCAATTATGTGTCGCAATGGTAAAGGTTAAAGGAAATGAAGAGGCAATAAAGATTAATTTTTTTAATAAAGGAATTGAATTGATAGAAGATGCCTTAGCTAAATAAGTAAGTTTAAAAGAGTTGAAAAAGGAGTTGTTGTTTGTAGTGGGATTTTTTAAGAAGAATAAAGAAAAATTAATAACTTTTATAATCTGTGGAACTATTTTTATTGCTGTTTTATCCGTTATTGCTTTATTTAGTGGAGCAATAATGCGATTGTTTGGTTTTCAATATCATTCTGTAGGAAGTATTATTTTATTCTTTGTTATCGCAACAATTGTTTCATATCCGATTAATCTAATTGCGGGTGGATTTCCGAAGGCTCTTTATAAATTGAAGCGAATCAGTAAAAAAAGTACAATCGGTTTATATCTAATTTTAGATACTATTGCGACATGTTTTGGATTAATGATTGTGGACTATTGTATGTCTACTATTTTTGCAAGTGATCTATCAAAACTAGTCATTTCTTTTATATTAGCTTTGCCGGGCATTGATGATTTTAAAAATATGTAAGAATACGATGGAGGATTTTATATGGAAGAAGTAGTAAATAATGGAGAAATTGTTGCAACATACCCAGCTGTATTTGTGGGTACAGCAATTGGTGGCACAATATTTGAATTTATCTGCATGATTGTTTGTATAGTTGCAGCACCACCTGAACAAAAAACACTTTTGACAACCTTATTATTAGTTATTACATCAATTTTGATTATCATTAGCATTGGTTTTAAACGCTATAAGGTTATTGTTAATAGTGAAGGCATTACAGAGATTCCATTATTAGGAAAAAGAAAATACGTTAGTTTCAAAGAAATTAAAAGCATTAAAATCAAAGGATCAAAAGCAATCTTAATTTTAGGCAATGGTGTAAAGATTTATATTGATCCTTCAGCAGTAGGGCATAAAGAAATATTCAATGTTTTTTATGAAAATGGATTAATAAAATCTTCATTCTCCAAATAAGTTATAAATTTGAGTTTTAATCTTCTGTAGTATTATCCAATCATCCTATTTCCCGTTTTTAAAAGATGTATTGAATAGAATAAGATATGTTTTAGTCGGGATTTATCTCTTTTATCAATCTATTCGATTAATGAAGACAAAAAATGAAGTTAGAAAATAATTGGTTTTCAAAAGAAATGAAATTTTAAGTTAAGGAGGCGTAATTATGTCAGTAACTGCAAGAATTAAACAAAAATCATTATTTAAGAAAAAAATGAATCTAGAAGATATTATTAAATTTACAGGATTATCTTATGGTGTTTGTGATGAAAACTATCGCCTTGATAGAGATGAGATAGGCGAACATACTCTAATTTATGATGAAGCAAAATTAGCTAGAGGATTTGAGTTGTGGCTTGAAGGGAGTGATGTTTTACTTTCTTTAAGTTTACCAACTGCACCATCAGAAATTAGACTATTCTATAGCTTAGTAGAGAAACTTTGCAACGAGTTCAATACTAAAAAATATTTAAGAGAAGATGAAGAAGCTTATTTATATGAAGACGAAGAATTTATTAAATGGGATGAAGAAGCAAGTATTGTTGCACTAGAAGAGATGACAAGTAAAACGGAGGATGAGTATCGCTGTTTTGAAATATTTGGTATTTATAATCCAATCGCTATTGGACAAAGAGAATTACAAAGAATTGATTGCAACTTAAATAATCTTGAAGAATATCTAAATGAAATCCAATCTCTAGATGTTTATTATGCAACACCAAGCGTATATAGGAAGAAAGATACGAATGAATTATTTGGGATTTATTCGATTGTTGCTGATATTCCTTGTGTTGTTCCTAATAAACCTTATATCATTCTTGATCAAATCAAAGGAATTAATTATTGGTATGTCATGATTAGAAAAGGAATGACAGTTACATACGACGATTTTATCAATCATATCTCTTCAAAAGAATATTATGATGCAAATCATGTTATTGCCTTATTAAATGATGATGAAATTGATGCTTTGATTGAACAATATAGTGTCGAAATTTAGATTAAATGGGTAAGGATAAGGAGGCACTCTATATGGGATTGTTTGATAAATTTAAGAAGAAAAATGAATTATTAGATAATGAGCAAAATGAAGAAATTGAAGCACTAGGATGGGATGCAATAGATAAGTTATGTGATAAAGTTTATCCTAACCAAAAGAATCCTAAGCATTATGGAGCGATGATAAAATGGAGATTGGGCGGTAATGATCCCCTTGATGGTATTAGTGTATATGATGGTGGTGATTATTGGCATTTTATAACTTATGGACTATCTGAACTTTATGAAAAAGAAAGCGAAGATAAAGAGTGGAGTGGTTATGGTATGGAGTTGACTTTGAAACTCAAAAAGGATCACTACGAAAATGAAGAAGATGAAATACGTTGTATATGTGGTATATTACAATCTATTGCCAGAATTACTTTTACCCAAGGTGAATTATTTAATGCTTACGAATATCTATACACAGGTCAAACAACAGGTATAGATAGTAAAGGGACATCCAATATTACAGGATTTATAACGATACCAGATGATAAATTTGTTGAAATAAATACACCTAATGGAAAGGTAATATTTGTTGAATTTATTGGAGTGACAGATAAAGAATTAAGAGCCATTCAAAACAAGGAATATAGTGTAATAGAATTACTTGAGAAATTAAACACAGATGTTACGAGTTACACTAGATCATCAATAGTATAAGGCTGTAAGGTTAAAAAGGTTGTCACGTTAGTGAACAAGAAAATATTAGTTAATAATCATTTTATGTCATCAAATCATTATTGAAGTGAAAACATTTTAAATGGGGATAATTATGAAAGAGAGAAGTTACTTAATTAGTGTAGGAATTGTTATTTACATTGTTATGTCGGCAGTTGATAGGTTTATCTACCATATACCTAATATTATTTATATTCCATTGGCAATTCTTGGTATTACCTTAATTTTAATTGGCTTTTTCAAAGATAAATCTCAACAGCATAATATAAATGGTTAAAAAGATAGGAACTGAACTAATAAAGGAGATAAATATGGGAATATTTGAAAAGCTAAAAAAGAAGAATCATGAATTAAAATCTTTAAAAAAAATAAATAAGGTAGATATTACTCATATTGAAAAATTATTTAATATTAGTCTGCCTAGTGACTATGTTACATTTCTATTAAAATACAATGGTGTAGTTAGTAATGACGCATTTAATGAAATCTACTTAAAGGATATAAATGAAAATGTTAATGTCGATGTTATTTATGGAATAGATACAGGGAATGATGCTTCAAATATAGAATATTGGACGAATGCTTATATTGATGATTTATTTGGAAGCACTGTTATTATTGGGGATAGTATCCAACATGGTTTCTTTGTTTTAGTTTGTGATGGGTCAAATGACGGAGTTTATTATTATGATGATTCTTATAGTCTAAGTTCATCAGATGATGAGAACAATGTTTATTTTATCGCTAATACTTTTGATGAGTTTTTTACATTATTATATAACTAATCATTGATTTAAAGGTGGTGTTATTATCAATGAAAAATAAGTATAAAGTAGGTTTAATTTTTATATCAGCTATTGTTCTGTTGTTTGTTGTTTATGTGTTATATTTTTTCAATTACATCCCACATCAAAAATATTCAAATAGCGATTTTAATATCACAACCTATAAGAGTTCACATGATGAAGATGATGATGGCATCGATGATCAAACAGATATTTTGAATAATGTAAAAGCGTATGTTAGTAGCAAGCCTAAATATAAAAGTAAATATTACGGTACAGGTTATCCCAATGATCATTTTGGAGTGTGTAGTGATGTAGTAGCTTTTGGACTAAAAGATGCTGGCTATGATTTAATGGAGTTGGTTAATCAACATGTCCAAAATCATAAAGAAGATTATGATATAGATATTATTGACAAAAATATTGATTTTAGAAGGGTGCAAAACTTGAAGATTTATTTCAAATATAACGCACAATCATTAACAACCGATATTCACCGAATTGAAGAATGGCAAGGCGGAGATATTGTCATATTTGAAAATCATATTGGTATCGTATCGGATCATCGGAATAAAAATGGTGTAAGTTTTGTTATTCATCATGCTAGTCCATACCAAAGATATTATGAAGAAGATATATTGGAGTATCGAAATGATATCGTCGAACATTATAGAATAAATTGATTTAAATTAAGGAGTAATAGCTATGGATATAATTTTAGTTATTTATGCAGTTTTAGTGTTTTTGATTGGACCTATATGGATTATCAAGAGTGTGAAAACTGATAGCCAAAATAGAATAAAAATGGTTATGACAATAATAATTGGTACTCTTTTGGTTGCAAGTGTAATTTATGCATTAATCAGTGTACTAAAATAGAATTAAATATTAAGAAAGTTGGGATGATTATGGAAAAACAGGTAATAGGATGTTCAAAGTTTGTAAAAATATTAGGGATGATAACAACTGTGGTATTTGGACTAATATGTTTAGTAACACTTATATCAGGTTATTATATTGCTGCATTTTGTTTTCTGCCTTTTGTGTTTTTAGGTGGTGCACTTTTACTAGCATGTAAAAAGCAAACGATAGTCATAGATAAAAACACACTTACTTTTAATTATGTATTAAAAAAATCAATTGAAGTACGTTATACAGAAATTAGATGTTTATTATTGATACCACTAGGAAATAGAACACAAATGGCACTGATTGATAGAGGTTATAATCGTTTAGTGACATTAGATTATGCATTTGCTAATTTAGAATTGCTTTACGAAGCTTTAGCTGAACATGGTGTAGAAATTGTTGACTTTGAGGAATTGTTAGAAAAGAAAAAAGATGTATCCAAATATGTTGGTACATTTAATGCGATTGAGCGTAATTATTATAAATCAATTGTTGAAGAGTCTAAAACAATAGAAAGAATTTCTTCAAATCACTGTGGATTTTATTTAAATAAATCTAGGAAAATTTTACGTATTCTTGGAATAGTCTTTATCGTACTCGATGTAATTGGGTTTTTAATTGGTGGAAAACTTATGATGATTATGTATGTTTTTGTAATACTTGGATCATATGCAGTATACCTATGGTATTATCCATATATTTATATTGAAACAAAGACTAAAAAAGGTGAAGAAGTCATGTTACAAATGCCATTTCTAGGTGCTGCAATTGCTTTGCTTTTAAATTTAGCGACAGCAAAAATTTTTGGGTATGATTTTATTGATTATTTAAAAATAACATTGCTTTTAACAGTTATTTTCTCCATTCTTTTTATCATTAAAACATTGCGTACAAAAGTTCCACAAAGATTTGGTCGTAAATTATCGGTTATTTTTGCAGTTTTGGTGTTCTCGTTTACAATTACATTTCCTGTCAATTTCTTATTAACGTTTGGAAAGCCAGAACATGAAACAATTGTTATTACAGATAAAGATGTCGATACGGGCAATAGTTTGACAGATTATCAATTAATTGCTTCTTGGCGTGGTGAAGAAAAGGAATTTAATGTATCGAAAAGTCAATATTTAAAAACTAATATTGGTGACAGTCGTAGAGTATGTATCCGTAAAAGTTTGTTAGGCTTAGAGTACTATAGTGTTCATGAGTAAAATTATTAAGTTCGAGGTGTTTATGTTATGGCGATTTTGGTTCATATATTAACAATTCTATTTGGTTTCGTGACGTTTGTTATTATAAAAAATAAAAGATACAAAGATGTTCCACTTGTTAGTTCTATCATGATTTTCTCTTTTGTGGGATTTGGTATGATTTCGGTTATCACTATTTTTGTCCCTTCAGGAAAATTATTAGTTTTTCCTTTGGGTTGCATTATCTTTGGGCTAATCATAATTTTGATGCTCATTAATGATGTGTATTCACTTGTTAGATGCAATGAAAAAATTAATGGTGTGTATTGTGGATACAATACTTACTATGGTGGTAATGGAGTTTCTACTCAAGCACCAGTGTTTGAATATACATATCAAGGTCATGTATATAAAGAACAAACAACTCAAAATATTTCCTACAAACAATTAACAAAAAAGATGAGAGAAGGAGAAACTTATCAAATTTATGTTGATTCAAAACATCCAGCTGTATTTATTCTTCAAAAAAAGATCAAAATGAGTTCTATTGTCGTAGCATTTTTTGGAATTCTATTTTTAGTAGGTGGAATAGTTACTCTCTATGATGCATTTCCATACTTTTTAAAGATTATGAATTAAATATTTTTTTAATTAGAGGTTTGTAAAAGGTGTTTGACAAACAAATTTCATGTTGACATGTATATTGATGAATTAAGATACATTAAGATATGAGATGAAAGGAGAGAGAAGAAGATGGATGTTAGAACAAAGTTGAAAAAAGCAAGGAAGAATTATGGTCTGTCACAGGATGACCTAGCACTTAAATTATTTTTATCGAGGCAAACAATCTCTAATTGGGAGACGAATAAAACGTTACCAGATATTAAAAGTCTAATTAATATATCCTATATCTTTAATGTATCTTTAGATAACTTATTAAAAGAAGATTTGGAGGAAATGAAGAAAATGGTTGATAAAGGATTTGTTAAAAGATTTAATAAGCTCAGCATCTTGTTTTTTAGCGAATTAGTTCTATTGGCGGTTACGGCATATCCATTGTTTATGGAGGGTGTTCTAGGTTTCTCTACATGGTTTATTTTATTTTTGGTAACACTTTATACATCTAGTAAAGCCGAGAATTAAAAAAAAGAAAATGATTTACAAACATATAAAGAAATTATTGCTTATATTGAAGGAAATACACTAAGTCATGATGAGATAGAACAAGAAAAGGGTAAGAGGTCATATCAAACGATTGCATTTGTATTACTGGTTGGTATAACTACATTTATAATCATGCTTATCTCTATATTGATTTGCCATAAAGTTTTATGATATCTACACCTAAAAGCGTAAAAGAAGATAAGTATTTTGGTGAAGTGGATTAAAATTCTATTTGTTAAAGAGCTTTGACAATATTTTAAAGGTCTTTGAGGTTGCGTATTAAGATTTATATAATTGATTACGATGAAAAAAGCGAAAAGTGAATTTAGAGAAGAATATTTTAACATTTAGAAAAAAGTTAAGACTTTCTTAAGAAAAGTTAGGCAATGTAATTAGAGTAACTCGTCAAACTATTTCTAATTGGGGGTGTAGTTTGCTAATACTAGATGCATATTAATTGCTAGCGTTGGCTAAGGCACTACAGGTAAGTTTGGATACGCTTGTAGGTAATTTATTAGAATCTCTAGATATTGAAAAAGTAAATACTGTAGAAGAAATTAAAAACGCAAATTGCTTATTGAATTTGTTTTAATGATTTCAATTGGTAATATTTTTATTTTTTTAAAAAATGCTTCGATAAATATCTGATTGCTAGAAGCATTAGATGTTTTGTATGTGGGTTGAGCAATTACCTGCTTCATAAGTACGTATTAAAATCAATCTAATAACTAGGATACTGTGGGTTCAGTTTTATTAACTGAACTTTTTATTTTTACTGTATATAATATATATTGACAGTATTGATAGTTAGGTATATACTGTCTATGTAAGATATATACAGTATATAAAATTACGAGGTGAAAAAATGGAAATTATACTTAGTAGCTCGAGTTCTAAACCAATTTATGAACAAATCGTCATACAAATTAAAGAAATGATCATGAATGGTGAACTCAAAGCGAATGATCCTTTACCTTCGATGCGCAAGTTGGCCAAGGATTTACATGTTAGTATTATTACAACGCAAAGAGCTTATGATGAATTATCAAAAGATGGATTTATCCATGTTATTCCCGCAAAAGGAGCATTTGTATCTAAACAAAATAAAGATTTAATTCGAGAAGAAAATCTACGCAGAATTGAAAAGCAAATGGATGACATATGTTTGTTGGCAAAACAAAGTGGAGTAACTATGGATGAATTGGAAAAAATACTTCATTTGATGTATGAGGAGAGTTAATTATGGAAAATGCAATTGAAATTAAAAATCTAAGTAAAAGTTATGAGGATTTTTGTTTAAATAATATAATATTAAATATTCCCAAAGGAAGCATTGTCGGTTTGATTGGAGAAAATGGGGCTGGTAAATCAACATTAATTAGTTCGCTATTAGGGATTATAAAATCTTCTTATGAGGAATTAAAAATATTTGGAATGGATTTTAAAACAGATGAAATTCAAATAAAAAAAGATATTGCGGTGATATTTGATACCACACACTATGATGATGAGTTTACTCCAAAGTTTATAGGACAAATATTGAGTAAGGTTTATTCAAATTGGGATCAAGCAACTTATCTTAAATATATTCATCAATTTAATTTACCAATGAAAAAGAAAATCAAAAAGTTTTCTCGTGGTATGAAAATGAAATTAGAATTTGCGATTGCATTTAGCCATGATGCAAAACTATTGATATTAGATGAAGCAACTAGTGGGTTAGATCCAATAATTCGTGATGAGATTTTATCAATTATTCGTGAGTATACAGAAGATGAAAATCATACAGTATTGATGTCTTCACATATAACAAGTGATTTAGATAAGATTTCGGATTATATTGCTTATATTCATGAAGGCGAGCTTTTATTTATGAAGCCATATGATGAGCTAAGAGAAGAGTATGGCGTTCTTCATGTGGGTAAAGAATTATTAGATTCATTAAATCGAGAAGATATCATTGGATATACTAAAGGAGCCTATAGTTATACTATATTAGTTAAAAATCGTTTGGCAATACAAAGCGTTTTTAAAGATCTTGAAATTATGAGGCCAACGGTTGAAGAAATTATGTTGTTTTATGCAAAAGGGGGATGCTAAGTATGCTAGGGATTATGTTAAAAGATTTTTATGAAACATTTTGTATAAAGAAGAATCTATTAGGATTTGTATTTAGTATTTTATTGTATTGTTTTATTTTCTTTTTGATGCCAAGTGAATATATTATTATACTTTTAGTAGCATTATCAGTTCCAATGATGAGTGTCTCGCCATTACAGTATTCTATTGAAAGAGATGAAATTTCAAAATTTGATCAAATTTTGCTGACATATCCAATATCTAAAAAACAAATTGTAATTACTAAAATTTTAGAGACATATATTTTTACTGCTATATGTCAATTAGTGCTTTCTTTACCGATTATATTGATGTCTGTTTATGGGTATCATATTTTAGATTTGCAAGAAGGATTACTTATATTGTCAGTAGGGATTATTTTTTCTTTAATTATGTTACCAATTAATAATGCTGGATTTATGGCGCTTGGAAATAAAAAAGGAGCGATTATGTATGTAATTTTACTTGTTGCTTTTGTAATTGGATTTATTGCTTTAAACTTTGTAGTAGGAATAGAACAGTTATTGCTTATTCCTTTAAATAATTGGTTGTTATATGGTAGTATTTTAGCAGTTATATTAAATATCTTAGGATATTTTGCTTGTTTGAAAATATATGATATAAAACATTCTTAAAAGAAGTGGTAAATCTGTTTTGATGAAAGAATAGATTAACTATTTGGGAGTAATTTCAAGATTATCTTTATTAATTTTATAGATCTTTCTTTTGAACATTTAAAGAATATTGGTACTATGTCAAGAAAAAGTACCAAGTATCAAATTGGAAGAATGGAAAAAGTTATCCTGATTTGGAGATGATTATCAAGATTAGTAATCATTTTAATATTTCTGTCGATAACTTATTGAAACAAGACCATCAAATTGTATCAAAAATAGATTTTCAAAAAAGAAATCAAGAGTTTATTTTGTTATGTTGATCATGGTTTTAGTTATAAGTATTTTAATTGTTATGGGCATATATTCTTACTATAAAGAAAGTAATGCGGTTGCCTTTTCAATGAATAGAGATGAAACTTATAATGCTAGTGAAACTAGTAAATCAGAATTAAAAGTAGCAACTGGTTATTTTTCACTTGCTAAATCTGAAAAATTAAATGTAGATATAGACGCTAGTATCGATGATGGTAAAATGCATATCTATATTTTAAATGAAAATGATAAGCTTTGTTATCAACTAGATGGTCAGGATATTGCAGATTTACAAAAATTATTTTTAGAAAAAGGCTCTTATATGGTTCAAGTCGTTGTTGATGGATATAAGGAGGATGTAGTTTCGTTGAATTACGATATTAATATTCATAATTAAATAACTATCATCAGCTTAATTAAATTATGAGAAAATTATTTTCAGGAAGTACATTAAAAGTTATAGCAGTGAGTGCAATGCTGTTAGATCACTTTGGACAAGTTGTGTTAAAAAATGGTATAACATTAAAAGTACCTTACTCTATGTTTACGGACTTTCAATTTTCAAACTTATTGAATATAATTGATGTCTTACATATGATCGGTAGATTAGCATTTCCAATTTTTTGTTTTTTACTTGTTGAAGGATTTATGCATACACACAATTTAAAGAAGATTTAGCAAATTTATTAATATTTGCTGGTATCTCAGAGCTAATATACGATCTATCGTTAACAGGAAATATATTTGATGTAAGGCAGCAAAATGTATTGTTTACACTTTTAATAGGACTTCTTGTTATTGCAATTATTAAAAATAGCAGTAATAATTGGATTGTAGCTATTCCAATAATTTTAGGTGGAGCTTTTATATCATATATTTGTATGATGGATGGTTCGTATTATGGTATTGGCTTAATTAGTGTTTTTTACTTGTTTTATAATAGAATGTATTGTAAATTTTATATCTAATTTTCAATTATCCGCATAAACACTATACATTCAAGCATTTTGAAGTATAGAAAAACACTCATCTTACCACGAATTTACCACGATTGAATGAGCCTTGATATGACCGTAAAACTACTAAGGGAGATAGCACGAAACTGTGTATCTCCCGATTTTTTTATACAGTTGATTACTTCACTCCGATTTCAAATTTCAATATTGCTTTCATCATGTCTGTATGAATTTCTCCTTTTAGTTCTTCATCAACCTGCATAATGATTTTACCACTTTCAGAGTGGTAAAAAGGACGCAAGCATAATTTAGAAATATAACCGTCATAAAACTTCAAAATCTCTTTAACTGCCATTTCATCTCCGCTTGACGCTTTGCAAATCAATTCAAAAGAGGGATAGCCATAATCTTTACTCATTTCTTTACTTCCCTTCGCTCAAAAGCATTTTTAACTTCCTTAGTCCTCTAGTTCTTCTACTGCAAATAGCAGAACGTGATACATGGTACAGTTCTGAAATTTTTCTGTCGTTCATTCCTTGAAAATAACGTAATAAAATCGCACTACGCTGTTTTTCTGACAGTCTATGTAAAACTGTACCAAGTGTTTCATCAGATACATAAATTGTAAAGTGCAAGACTTTAAATGATACACAATCATAAAAACAGGTATCAATCGTTCCACGTTCAACTTGTTTCGTTTCGGCTATTTCACAAAACAATACTTCACGTTTAGAATGTCTTGCAAGCTGTCTGTTTCGACTTTTCACTTTGTTCTTAATGACAATCAGCATTAAAGAATTGAACTGTAATCTGACGATATGCTCGAAAGAAGATGTCCTCATAATCTCACCCCCTTTCTGCTAATGCTGAAATATATAAACGGAATACCGTTTATACCCTTTAGAAATACAGAAAAATGGTAAGAAAAAAGCCCACACAAAACATATATTTGTGCGAGCCTTAAATATTGCAATATTACTCTTTCTTTTATAACACTATCCTTTTAGCAGATTTCAAATTTTCTTTTATATATTGTTTTTAGCCTAACATACTATTTAACCCCTTGTATTATATCTCTAACTTTTGAAAAATTCTTTTTGAATATATTGAAATCATGATTGAAGCAATAGAAGCTACAAACATAACAACCCATGTTTCTTGTATAAATACATCGAATAAAATACCGTAAACCATTTGTCCAATAGGTTGACCGCACATAGCAACTGCTACCAGCGTAGCCATTATCTTTCCTACTAATTGCGGTGGTGTTTGTGTCTGAACAAGAGTGTAAATTTGAACAACAAACATAGTAGATACACCCATAGCCACAAAGCACATCACTGTAACTACCCAGTAGGAAACTATTGCAGGCAATTCTAAAAATAGCGAAATTCCCATAAGTAAAACAGCAGTAGAATTTCACGTTTCTTGTCTGGCAACTCACGTAATGCTTCACTCAACAAATCATTTTCAACGCCTACTGATAACCCATTGAGTGTAAAAATCTGAAAGTCAGTTGAATAGTTATCTGTTGTCGCAAACTGGCTAACAAGATAATCGCCAACATCCGAAAAGGACACCTCACGCTTTGCAATCCTTGAAAGATAAAGCATATAATTCTTTCGCTCGTCTTCCATAGCACGTTTACAGATATAGTCAAACTGATTTTCTATTGTGGTCTGAAAAGAAGATGGTTTCATGTTTCTCACCCCCTTTCTGTCTAGGAAAGGAAGTGAGCCTTGCTCGTTTATCTCCTTTCACTCTTAGTCCCAATGTGAAAGGGGGATTTGTTGCATTACTGATAAATAAACTTTGTAAAAAAGTTCTGAATAGCCAAAAAAGCATATAAACAGATTTATTTCTCTGTTTACATGCTTCTGTTATTCTATCTATATGATTTATAAAACCACATTGGTGGACGTACTTATCTATTGCAGATAGACGACTTTTTTTGACAAGAACCCAATGTAAGGAAATTTATTGTATATGATGTACTTCATGGCGACGTTGACCTCCAACAAACCGCCATTTGGAAGTAATATACAATATTTTAACAGCGTAAATAGCACTACCATATAACGGTTTTTTTTATTGGCGTTTAGTAGTGCTTTTTATTAAATATAAACCTATAAACCATATAACACGTTTTTCTATACCTGTTTTTAATTCAGTAGGAACAATAAAATGTATAGAGGTGGTCTACTATGCGTAAAAAAGAAGATAAATATGATTTTAGAGCCTTTGGTTTAGCCATTAAAGAAGCTCGATTGAAACGAGGTTTAACTCGTGAACAAGTGGGAGCATTGATTGAAATTGACCCACGGTACTTAACTAATATTGAAAATAAAGGGCAACACCCCAGCATACAAGTTCTTTATGACCTTGTATCGTTACTTCATGTTTCCGTTGATGAATTTTTCTTACCTGCTAATAACTTGGTAAAAAGCACCCGACGATTACAGATAGAGAAATACATGGATAGCTTTACAGACAAAGAACTATCCTTAATGGAATCTTTAGCCAGCGGTATCAACGAAGCAAGAAACATCGAAGACTAATTAAAAGAATCCATACATAACGGAAAGAGCCGATAAAATGAGATTGTATTAATCTCATTTTATCGGCTCTGCGTCTTTGCGTCTGGCTCTGTAATCACAGTTACTTTGAACTGCTTTATTTCAATTAAATTTTCTTGTCTGCATTTCGGACAATAGAGGGGGAATTTTTTTAATTCAGTATCTTCCCTTATCTTTAATCGTGTTTTATTTCCACATACAGGACACAATATCCACTTGTAGTTTATAATAACTATCTCCTCCTTTACACTTTAATTCAAATCTTTATTAAAAAATATTTCATCTTATTTAACAAGAAACCATATTTATATAACAACATAAAATACACTAAGTTATTTTATTGAACATATATCGTACTTTATCTATCCGACTATTTGGACGACGGGGCTGGCAAACAGGTTCACCGGTAGTAACATGGTACCCTTTTAACTCTGTTAAACAAACACTACGTCCATTTGTAAAGAAAGTTAAATCACTACGATATTCTTGAATACACCGAGCAGGGATTTCTCCACTAAGAATGACCTCATTATTTTTCAATTGAGTGTCTACGATGTTCGCACAATATTTAGGAGCATCGTTGTATGCTCGTGAAAGATATTCCTGTGGCGCATAAATTTTAAAACTAAGATATGGCTCTAACAATTCTGTTCCAGCTTTTTTTAAGACTTGTTCCAATACAATAGGAGCAAGCATCCGAAAATCTGCTGGGGTACTAACAGGGCTATAGTATAAGCCATACTTAAAACAGATTTTACAGTCCGTCACATTCCAACCATACAATCCTTGTTCACAGCCATAGCGTATCCCCTCCATAACTGCATTTTGAAACGATTGATTTAAGTATCCAAGAGAAACCGAGCTCTCATACTGTACTCCGCTCCCTAATGGAAGCTGTGCTACAGATAGACCAATGGAAGCCCAGAAAGGATTCGGTGGAACTTCGATGTGAATGGTATACTCTGCTTTTTTTAACGGTCTTTCCATATAAATGACTGTAGGCTCTTTTATTTCTATCTCCACATGATACTTTTCTTGCAACAGTGCACTAATCACTTCCATTTGTACTTTCCCTAAGAAAGAAAGTATAATTTCATGTGTCGTAGAATCCACGTAATATCGTAGAAGCGGATCACTATCTGAGATTTCCAAAAGGGCATCAAGCAACATTTCTCTCTGTTCAGGTTTACTCGGTTCAACAGTTGTTTGTAGTAGAGGGTGCGGATTTTCAATCTTTTTTCTCTGTGGCAATAGTTTTGTATCTCCAAGAACACTATTTAACTTCAAAAACTCATTTTGCAAAATAACAATTTCCCCGGAATAAGCCTTATCGATTTTACATAATTCACCATTTATTGAAGTATACATTTCTGTAATTTTTATTTTTTCCTTTTCCGATATTCTAACCGAATCTCGCAAATGCAGTACGCCACTATAAAGACGTATATATGCAAGACGCTGTCTTTTTTCCGAATACTCAATTTTGAAAACTTTTCCGCAAAGTTCAGACTGACCTCGATGTGTTGATGAATAAAATTTATTCGTAATCACTTCTATAAGGTTATCAATCCCTATATTGTTTTTTGCACTTCCGTGATAAACAGGGAACAGGGAACAATTATGAAATCTTATGCTTTCCTCTTGTTCGAGTTCTAATGCTTCCAATAATTTCCCAGACGTATATTTCTCTAAAAGGTCATCGTTTCCCTCTATTACCGTATCCCATTGTTCAGATTCGGTAAAGTTCGTCACACACATATTAGGATACAGTTCTACCTTCTGTTTGATTACAATTTCGGCAGAAAGTTTCTCTTTAATATCCTGATAAACCGTTGATAAATCAATTCCATTTTGGTCAATCTTATTGATAAAAAAGATTGTGGGAATCCCCATTTTCCTAAGTGCATGAAATAATATACGAGTTTGTGCTTGTACGCCATCTTTTGCAGAAATCAGTAGAATTGCCCCATCTAAAACTGATAATGAACGATATACTTCTGCTAAGAAATCCATATGTCCTGGCGTGTCTATGATGTTCACCTTCGTATTTTCCCACTGAAAAGAGGTTATTCCTGTCTGAATTGTAATTCCTCTCTGACGTTCTAAAAGCGTATTATCCGTCCTCGTTGTACCTTTGTCCACGCTTCCTAATTCTGTAATCGCTCCACTGTTATATAATAAGCTTTCTGTTAAGGTAGTTTTTCCCGCATCAACATGAGCTAAAACTCCAATATTAATAATTTTCATGTGATTTTCCTCCATTCAAAAGCCCAAAAGGGCATAAAAATCCCAGTGATAAATACTCTTATCACTGGGATTTTTATGCATAACCATAGGCATACAAAGCATACAGATATTCTCCGGATACTTTAGAATCACATGATAAAGGTATTCTTAAACTGGGTACAAAAAACTAAGCCCTCCTAAAAAAGGACATCCAATTATTTGTTCCCACTATCAAATTGACAGTTTATTTAAGAATACCTTGCCGCATATTTATTAACTCCTTTTAAATAGATACTTAAATAATAGCACGTAAGAGCATATTTGTAAAGGAATCTCCAATTTTTTATCAAAGAGAGTACGTGATTACAAAATAGCTGTAATAATGTACCAATATTTGTTATTCTATAATCTTCCAATTACTCCCGTTCTTTTCAAGTACCAAATCAAATTGAGATACCTGCGTTGCCTTTGCCTGATTTACCACAAATCAGATTTTATCCCTTTCTTCCTCTTGATTGCCCACAACAGAAAAGAAAAAGCCCTGTCAAGAGCTTTGCCACCATTGGTGGTGCTTTGCACTCTTGATCGGGCTTTTTGTTTGCTGTATCTTCTCGCAAGAGGAAAAAAGTTACTCGTCCTCATCATCAAAATTGTTATTCCTTAATACTTCTCGTAACAGTTCCATATCTTCTTTTGAGTTCGGGTTTATCATTTTCACGACTTGATAAGGTGTCTTATACTTATGTCCCTCTATGCTTTCCCCAAACATATCCATACTGTATAAATCATCATAGCGGTCTAATAATTTTTGAAACTTCAAATGCTGGATAAATTCTTTGATTGGGTAAAGGTCGGACGCTTCAATGCTTTTCCCGTTGATATAGTCTGTAATATATTCCCGTAACTTTTCTAACTCATATTCCAGCCATTCTTCCTCGCTGTCAAAGAAGTTATCATAGTGTCCATGTTTCAGTTCTGCATTTAGACGTTCTTCGGCTCTTAAAAACTGACAGACTTCCTTTTCAGATTGATTGACATACTTCCATTCTCCCGACAACAATTCATTGGGCGTAACGTCCAGCACTTCCATTATCTTTTCCAGCGTTTCATAGGCAGGATAGTTCAACCCTCTTTCAATCTTGGAAAGGCTCTGCATATTGATACCGATTTTGTCCGCAAGTTCCTGTTGTTTCATTCCCCTAAATTTTCTTATGGTCTGTATATTATTTCCTAAATGGCTTATTTTCATTGCATAACCCTCCATATCTCGTTATATCTTCGCTATTATAAGTCTATCATGCTTAATATGATTTGTAAAGGCAAAAAAAGATATTGACAAATAAGCATATAAGAATTACTATGTTCTTGTAATCGAATAAGCACAATAGAATGAAATATAAAAACATTCAAAAAGAAATACCTATCTGATTAAATCCGTAGATATGAATATCGGTTGAAATGGAACTTGTTAGAAAAGGCAAAACAGAACTTGCTGACAAAGTATTTCTGACACGGTGGCGGAAGCCTCTCAGGCTTACCGCCATGACACCTTGTGTCAAGGGGAAGAAATGCTTTGTCGGCTGGCGAGCCTGCGAGCCTTGTCTGTGCCCCCGTTATCTAACAGGGGGGCACTATTTCACAAAAGACAAGTCAAAAACCATACAACCCCAAAGCTGTAAGGAGTAATGAGGAGTTTTAAGAAGATAGTAATTTCACATTCTTTTGAATAGTGGTTTACAGGTATTTCAAGGCTATTGTGGGATTGGAGGAATACAATGAACAATTTAGAATTTGCACTTGAAATGAAGAATAAACGTCTTGCAAGCGGTCTTTCACAAGGAGAACTTGCAAGTCTTACCCATGTATCAAGATATAGTATCAACCGCTTTGAGAACGGAAAAGCCAACGCCAGCAAGGAAACACAAAATATTATCCTGCGTTGTCTGAATTACTATATCTGCGATAAGCCTTTTTATCTGCTCGTTGATTATCTGTCTGTCCGTTTTCCAACGACTGACGCATTGGAAATTATCCGAAAGGTGCTTGGCATGAAAGCAGATTATTTTATCCATTATGACTATGGATATTATGGCTATAAAGAGCATTACGCCTACGGAGAAATCAAGGTTATGGCTTCTGATGATGAACACATGGGCGTATTTTTGGAATTAAAAGGGGCAGGCTCACGCAATATGGAATATGTTTTACAGGCACAGAACAGGGATTGGTATTCATTCTTGAACCGCTGTCTTGACTGTGGCGGTGTTATCCGACGTTTTGACTTGGCAATCAACGATATGTGCGGTCTGCTGGATATTCCCGTTTTATCTGAAAAATACAAAAATGGCGGTGCGGATTGTCGCTGTAAAAACTATGAAAATGTGCAAGGCGGTAAACTAAGCGGAAAAAACCGCAATTTAGCAAGCACCCTTTATATCGGCTCAAAAGCAAGCACAAAATATTTCTGCCTGTATGAAAAACAAAAGGAACAGGCAACTAAAAAGAAACATACGGATATTATCAACCGTTTTGAAATTCGTCTGCGTGACAAAAAGGCAGTACAGGCAGTTGAGGAACTGTTATTGACGTATAACCCTCATGGGCTGGTGTTTTACCTTATTACTGATTTTGTGCAATTTCCCGACTATCCGCTGTGGGAGATATTCATTTCCCATGATAGTTTACCTTTTGAAATGAACCCCGTACCTGTCAATATGGAACGCACTCTGCAATGGCTGGAAAGACAGGTCATGCCGTCAATCGTGATGATAGAGGAAATCGACAGGCTGACAGGCTCAAACTACATGAAAATGATTGATGAATGTACCCACCTTTCTGAAAAACAGGAAATGCTTGTGGAACAAATGTGTACGGACATAGCAGACGTAATTGAAAGTGAGGGGGTGTTTTATGAGTAATGCACAGGATATTCCCGTATGGGAAAAATACACCCTTACCATTGAAGAAGCGTCAAAGTATTTCCGTATCGGAGAAAACAAGTTAAGACGCTTGGCAGAGGAAAACAAGGACGCTGGCTGGCTCATTATGAATGGCAACCGCATACAGATTAAACGACGACAGTTTGAACAGGTTATTGATAAATTGGACGCAATCTAATGCAAATGAGCCTTGTATGTGTTATGATGAACACAAGTCATATCAAGGCTCTTTCCAACAAGGAAAGGAGCAGACACCATGAAAGAAAAAAGACGGGATAACAAAGGACGTATCCTGCATACTGGAGAGAGCCAACGAACAGACGGAAAATACTTGTATAAATATGTAGACGCATTTGGAAATACAAAATATGTGTATGCTTGGAGATTGACACCCACAGACCCGACACCAAAGGGAAAACGGGAAAAAACCTCACTTCGTGAACTGGAACAGCAGATAAGACGGGATATTGAGGACGGTATCGACAGCACAGGCAAGAAAATGACGCTTTGCCAACTCTACGCCAAACAGAACGAACAGAGGGCAAACGTGAAGAAAAGCACAATGAAACAACGGGAACAGCTCATGCGGTTATTGAAAGAGGACAAGTTGGGTGCTAGGAGCATTGATACGATAAAACCCTCTGACGCTAAGGAATGGGCGTTACGCATGAAAGAGAAAGGCTTTTCCTACAATACTATTAACAACCATAAACGCTCGTTAAAAGCGTCATTCTATATCGCCATACAAGACGATTGTGTAAGGAAGAACCCTTTTGATTTCAAGTTAAGTGAAGTCCTAGAAAATGATACCAAAGAGAAAGTGGCATTGACAGAGGAACAAGAACAAGCCCTACTGTCATTTATTAAGACGGACAACGTGTATCATAAGTATTATGATGATGTGCTGATACTGTTAAAGACTGGACTTCGTATCTCGGAACTGTGCGGACTGACAGTAGCCGATATTGATTTCAAGAATGAAGTTGTGATTATCGACCACCAGTTATTAAAGAGCAAGGAACAGGGCTATTATATTGAAACGCCTAAAACAAAGAACGGAACAAGGCAAGTGCCATTAAGCAGAGAAACAATACAGGCATTTCAACGGGTTATGAAAAAACGCCCAAAGGCAGAACCATTTGTGATAGACGGACGGAGCAATTTTCTGTTTGTCAATCATAAAGGCAAGCCCAAAGTTGCGATTGATTACAATGCCTTATTTGTCCGTATGGTAAAGAAATACAACAAGCAACACAAGGACAATCCCTTGCCACATATCACACCGCATACGCTACGCCATACGTTCTGCACAAGGCTGGCAAGCAAGAACATGAACCCGAAAGATTTACAGTATATCATGGGACATTCAAACATCAGTATCACAATGAACTGGTATGCTCATGCGTCCATAGATACCGCAAAATCAGAGGTTCAGCGTCTAATCGCATAGAAGTATTTACCACGATTTTAACCACGTTTGATAGCGAAAATATAAAAAGATAGACCTAGATATGTGAGGTTTACCACAAAAGCAAAATGCCCGTAGAGCCGATAAAATAAGGCTTTGCGGACATTTGAGAAGATATAAAAAGATAGTCAAAAAGGCATATATAATTTAAATATAAATATATTATTTCTATTATTTTTATGTTTGTTTGTGGACTAGATTTTTTAATTTGTGGATTGTTTGATGGGTATTTTTTAACTGCTGTTTTTTCGATATTACTGATAAGTTTGTATAATGGTAAAAGAGGAGTTAATTTAAAGTATTTCTTTTATATATTTTATCCCGGTCATTTATTAGGATTATATCTAGTGGCACTATGGATAGGGTGTCTATTTCAATAGAAAAGTAAATATATGTGTAATCTATTAGGTTATACATTTTTTTATTATTATAGAAATTAAATGATTTTTATACCAATTTTTTAACATATAGAATATAATATTTTATCATAATATAAAATAAATTAGATTACAAAAATATATGGAGATGGTATGAAGTGTACAAGATTATGATTATTGAAGATGATGCAGTCATTGCTCAACAAATTAAAAAATACTTACAAACATGGGATTATGATGTAGAGTGTGCTTGTTGTTTTAATCATATTATGGATGATTTTTCACAGATGAATCCAGATTTGATTTTATTAGATTTAACATTGCCATACAAAAATGGATTTTATTGGTGTAATAAAATACGAAAGATTTCTAAAATACCGATTATGTTTATATCATCGGCTACTGATAATATGAATATTGTCATGGCTATGAATGCTGGGGCTGATGATTTTATTTCTAAACCGTTTGATCTTAATGTGTTACTTGCAAAAATACAAGCTTTATTAAGGAGAAGTTATGATTTTACTTCTCAAATGAATTATTTAGAATATAAAGGGGTTCGATTGAACTTAGGAAATAGTGTTGTAAGTTATGAGGGTAAAAGTGTTGAACTGACAAAAAATGAAAGTAAGATTTTAAAAATATTATTAGAATACAAAGATGAAATCGTGGAAAGAGATACTTTGATGGAGTATCTATGGCAAACGGACTGTTATGTGGATGATAATACGTTATCGGTCAATGTCAATCGTTTAAGAAAAACCTTAGAAAAGATCGGTATTCATGATTTGATTAAAACAAAGAAAGGGATTGGATATATCCTATGAAGTGGTGGTCACTGATTAAACCTTATTTAAGGGAACGAAGTTTTTATATTATCACATTGTCTATTTTTATTGTTATTTATTGTGGTGTTTATTTTGTTTATGATATTGAATTACAAGCTGTATTTTATGCTACATATTTAGTTTTATTTATATTAGTTATTGTTGCTTGTATAGATTTTTATACTTATTATCGAAAGTATCAAGAATTAAAATTAATGAAGCAAAATGTATTGGTATTTAATAATCCTAGCTATAAGTTAGGATTATTCGATAAAGAGTATCTAGATGTTGTTGAGGAAATAAAAAGATTATATTATGAAAATGATGGAATCACTAATCAACAGTTTAAAGATTTAGAAGATTATTTTACTTTGTGGGTTCATCAAATTAAATTACCTATCTCCGCTATTAAATTATTGTTAGAAACGGAAAAAGTGCCGGATAAAAAACTTTTAAAATCTGAACTTTTACGTATTAATCAATATACAGATATGGTATTGGCTTATTTAAGAATGCGAAGTATCGATACCGATTATGTCTTTGAAATTTATGAATTAGATGATTTAATTCGTCAAGCTATTCGTAAATTCTCAACTGAATTTATTCGAAAAAAGCTTCAAATTCAATTTGATGAAACACATATAAAAGTATTAACTGATGAAAAATGGCTTGTCTTTGTCTTAGAACAATTACTATCTAATGCAATTAAATATACAAATCAAGGGTACGTTCATATCTATGGAAATGATAACACCTTATATATTGAAGATACCGGAATAGGTATTGATGCTTCAGATTTACCTAGAGTATTTGATAAAGGATTTACAGGATATAACGGTCGTAGTGATAAAAAAGCATCTGGATTAGGTTTATATTTATGTAAGAATATTATTGATAAGTTATCTCATAGATTAGAATTAGAATCACAAGTTGATAAAGGAACAAAGGTTATTTTACATCTTGAGCGTAAGGATTTAAGAGTAGAATAGCCTTTTCTTACAAAAATGTCCAAAATGATATCAAAGTGTAAGATAAATCGATGGCTAACAATCGTTGTATTTTTTATACTTGGAGATGTAAAAAGGAGGAATTGAAATATGATGTTATTAAAAGTTAAAAATTTAAAAAAGATATATGCTACTCGATTTGGAGGACAAAAGATAGAAGCATTAAAGAATGTTAATTTAGAAGTAGAAAATGGCGAATATGTTGCAATCATGGGTGAATCAGGGAGTGGGAAGACGACCTTGTTGAATATGTTAGCTGCTTTAGATAAACCAACTAATGGCCAAATTATTTTAAATGGAAGAAACATTGTCGATATTAGTGATAAAGATATTTCTGCTTTTAGAAGAGAACACTTAGGTTTTGTATTTCAAGATTTCAATTTATTAGATACCTTTTCTTTGAAAGATAATATCTTCTTACCATTAGTTTTATCGAAAACAAATTACAAAGAAATGGAAAATCGTATCGTTCCTATTGCAAAAGATTTAGGAATTAGTGATTTATTAGAAAAATATCCTTATGAAGTATCTGGAGGACAAAAACAAAGATGTGCAATAGCAAGAGCGTTAATCACAAAGCCAGAACTAATATTAGCAGATGAGCCAACAGGAGCACTTGATTCAAAATCTACAAATGATTTATTGACACTGTTTAATAAGATAAATGAAAATGGACAAACAATTATTATGGTGACCCATTCAACGTTGGCAGCCAGTCATGCTAGTCGTGTGTTGTTTATCAAAGATGGAGAAGTTTTCCATCAAATTTATAAAGGAACTAAAACAAATGAAGAAATGTATCAAAGTATCTCTGATACATTAACATTATTGGCTACAGGTGGTGTTAGAAATGAATAAACTTTTTTATCCTAAACTAGCACTTACAAATATTAAGAAGAACAGTAAAACTTACATACCATTTTTGTTAACGTGTATCATAACGATTGCTTTGTTTTATGATATATGCTCATTAGCTGGTAATAGCGGATTAGATTCTATGCCAGGTGCGGGTGAAATGAGAATGATGTTAATACTTGGAACTTATGTAGTTGGGTTCTTTGCAATTATTTTCTTGTTTTATACAAATAGTTTCTTAATGAAACGTAGAAAAAAAGAATTTGGTTTATTTAACATATTAGGAATGGAAAAAAGACATGTGTCTTTGATTATTGCTTATGAAACATTATTAACAGCAGTTATTAGTTTGTCATTAGGCTTTCTGATTGGTATTTCTTTAGATAAACTTTTATTTATGGCAATTGGAAAAATGTTTGATTCTAATATAACTTTAGGCTTCTATATTTCATCAAGTGCAATAAAAACTTCATTGATTTTATTTGGCCTTATTTTCTTATTCATGTACTTGAATTCTATTCGACAAATTAAGCTCGCAAATCCAATTGAACTTCTTCATAGTACAGAGTATGGAGAAAAAGAACCAAAGTCGAAATGGATCATGACAATTTTAGGAATCGTGTGTTTATCGATAGGATATTATATTTCCTTAACAACGAAAAATCCGATAACTGCGATGATGTTGTTTTTTGCTGCGGTCATCTTAGTTATTATTGGTACTTATCTATTATTTACTGCAGGAAGTGTAACGTTATTAAAAGCATTAAAAAAGAATAAAGGATATTTCTACAAACCAAATCATTTTATTAGTGTATCAGGTATGATTTATCGTATGAAACAAAATGCAGCAGGACTTGCCAATATTTGTATACTATCAACAATGGTATTGGTAATGATTTCTACAACCTTTAGTTTATGGATTGGTATTGATGATTTAACTAGACAAAGATATCCAAGAGAAATTGTTGCTTATACAAATGCGAATGAAGATGATATACAAACGATTCGTGATGTGTCAGATCAACTTCTTAAAGATAAGAATCTTGAAAAAGAGAATATACTAGATTATAGATATGTGGAATTTACAGGTTATCAAAAAGAGCAATCCATACTTACAGATAGAAAAAATATTTATGCGAATATGACAGATGCAATTTGTACAGTAATGGTTACAGATTTAGATGATTATAACCAAAGTATGAATACAAATTATACACTCAATGAGAATGAAATATTACTGTATGGCAATAGAAAAGAATTTGAATACGATCAATTTGAAGTATTTGACTATAAATTTAAAGTAAAAGAACAAGTTGATGAATTTATGGGAAATGGTAATTCGGCAGCGAATGTTGCATCAGGATATTTCATCGTTGTAAAAGATGAAACAATTGTAAATGATATTTATCGATTACAAAAAGAAGTATATGGTGATTATGCCTCTAATTTATATAATTATTATGGATTTGATATAGATGCATCGGATACTGTAATCAAGGAATACTATCATTCATTGGTAAGAAATCTAGGAGATGTTGGACTTGAGGGTTATGATGTTGAATGTAAAACAATAAGCTATGCAGGATTTATTGCATTGTATGGAGGATTCTTATTCATCGGTATTTTCTTAAGTATTCTATTTATCATGGCTACAATTTTGATTATTTACTACAAACAAATTACGGAAGGTTATGAAGATAAAGAAAGATTTGAAATTATGCAAAAAGTAGGAATGGACCATAAACTTGTAAAGAAATCTATCAATTCACAAGTATTAACTGTATTCTTTTTACCATTAGTTACAGCGGTTATTCATTTAGCATTTGCATTTCCAATTGTAAGCAAACTACTTTCTATGTTGATGTTATCAGATATTGAATTGTTTATATATTGTACATTAGGTTGTATTGGAGTATTTACATTAGTTTATATATTCATTTATTCAATTACAGCGAAGTCATATTATTCTATTGTAAAAAGAAATTAGTAGATATTAACAGGTCAATATAAAAGGAAGGTATGATTTATGGGCAAGAGAATTAAATTTATTTCATCATTATTAATTGTAACTATTATTAGCTGCTTTCTAACAGGATGTTCGTTACAAGATAAAATAGATGAATATGCAAGTGATAAAGAACAATGTTATTTGAATTCTGAGGATGTAACACAGTTCATATATAAAAAGAAGAATTATACAATTTTAGAAGATACTGTTTCAGATAGAGAACTAGGTGATTGGGTTGGATATTTTAGACAGTTGGTTGTTGTTGATGAAACTGGAAAAATTCTTTATCAGGAAGAAACAAAAACAAATATTATTGATTCATTAAAGGATATGCCGGACAACATTGCTAGTGAATCTTATGTTATTCCTTTTCTAAATATTTATACGAATACAAAAGATGATAATTCCTTAATAGTAGAGGTAAATGGAGAATATCATAAAGCAATATTTAATAAAAATGTAAAAGATATGGATAAAATCTTTGATTTTAAAACTTTAAATCAATCAATAAGTGATAAATTTGAAGTCAATCCTGAAAATACAACACAACTTATTTATGGGAAAAGAATTTATCAAATTACCACAGAAATTATTTCAAAAAATGAATTAGGTAATTACATTGATGTTTTAGCAGAAAATATCGTATTCGATGCCATAACAAAGATTCCATTGTCTGATAAAGAATTAGGAGAAATTGACTGGTCTGGAAATGAAAGTAATCATCAACGTGAACAATGGATATATAAGGATATTTATGAGATTAAAAACATTGATAAAAATGAAGCAATAGCAGTAATGATAAATAATCAGTATTATGTTGCAAGACATCAATAATAGAACTTGAATAAATAACAAGGCATTAAGATTATTCTTAGTGTCTTTTTCTAAATGAGTTAAAATGCTATATGGAAATCATAATTTAGGAAAATACTCGATTCATAATAAAGGTACAGTTGAAGAAATAACATCATTAATTGAATCGAATGGAATTTATATGTCAAATGATGAAATTACACTCATTGGTAGAAGTGATTATAGTTTGCATGATAGAAAAGAAATGAGTTCTTATGAGTTAAACAATAGTACATATAATATAGTGCTTGACCATCAACCAAGAGAACTTGAAAAATGTTCTAATAACAATGCTGATTTGCATTTGTCGGGATATACTCATGCTGGACAAATCTTTCCATTATATTATGATTATGAGTTTTTAAATATTAATGAACTAAATTATGGATTAGAAACAGATAATCAAATGAATGCCATAAATACTTCGGTATTTCTGGATAGGGATTTCCAATTAGAACCGAATAACATAGTGAATATGTAATTGACATTCGTTAAAAATAATGTACTTTATAAATTTATTATGAGATAATGAAAATAAATTAAGGAAGTGATAATTGTGAAATACATTTTTCTACATGGATTAGGTCAAACATCTTCAAGTTGGGATAAAGTAATAGATAATTTAGATTTTAAAGATGATATTTTATGTCCTAATTTATCAAAATGGACTAAAAATAAAGAAACTTGTTACCATACATTATATACGGAACTTGAAAACTACTGTAGTGAAATTAGAGAACCTATATGCCTTTGTGGACTGTCATTAGGTGGAATATTAGCAATGCAGTATGCTATTGAACATTCTAATAAAGTTCATGCAGTTGTGCTAATCGGTACACAATACAAAATTCCAAAACTATTATTAAAAATACAAAATGTTATATTTCGTTTTATGCCTCATTCAATGTTTTCTAAAATGGGATTTCAAAAAGCTGATTTCATTCACCTTTGTAAGTCTATGATTGAACTAGATTTTACAAATGATTTAAAGAGAATAAGTTGTCCTGCTTTGATTTTATGTGGTGAAAAGGATAAAGCAAATAAAGAGGCTTGTATCCAGTTACAAAAGATGTTATCAAATGCGACACTTAAACTTATTTCCAATGCAAGTCATGAAGTTAATATTGATAATTCAAATATATTAGCAGATATTATCAAAGATTTTTTTGGTAATCATTAACATAAATAATAAAAATCAAATCGTAAAATTTAGTTTACATTACATTTTTGCGTAGAAATTGAAATATTATAATGCATTATCCGGAAATGATTAGAGTTTTATAGAAGGTTATATTAGAAAAAATTTAATCGAATAAAATTCTATGTTCAAGTAATGTTGCTTATAATATGAAATTGATATATCATTCCTATTATTAATGGATATATTTGAGTTTATCTTGTTAATTGCTTTTGTATAGGAATTTTAAATCATTTGTTTTGTATGAAATACTTGTTTTGCTAGATGGAAAAGAGGTGTATTTATTATGCAATATCTATTAACATCTGATTTTATATATGAGTTATTAGTGTTATTGGCTAATACAATCACTGTTGCAGGTATTATGTCGACTTATTTAAAAACGAGAAATATAAAGCCGAAACTTAAAATATATTTTATAGCACTTATTTTTGTGATGATAAGCTATACGTTTATTTTTGACATCTTATTAAAACCTTTGGTAGAAAATCTAAATCCAGATAGTTATACTGATATATTAATTTCTTGGTTATATGCAAATCTTTCAAACTATTCAATGATTGTTTTATCAATTCATCTATTTCTGGATAAAAATTTAAAATTGAATTTATTTATAACATCTATATTTTGGTCTATGTATGGATTATTATTTTTCTGTTTTAACAACTTTCTATATTTATTTACATCTCCTGAAATGTTGTTATATCCAATGCTTGGAATAATTATGGCTATTGTTATATTTATTATCCAATATTCTTCTGTAAAATTTTTGCGATTTAAAGAATTGTTTGAAGAATTTAACAATAGAAATTATCCATATTGGTTTGTAATTTCAGTTTCTATACTTGTCTTAATGATTGTTGTATGGGTTCCAGCAGTAATACCTAGATATGATTCAGAGTTTAGGATAGAAGAATTATTTACACTGGTTGTTATTCTTTCATTATTAGTACTACTTGTACGATATTCATATAATCTTATCCGTATTAAAACAGAATACGAGTATAATCAAATGATTTTAAATCAACAAAATTTATACATTAAAGATTTAGAAGATATCCAACAAAATATGCGTATATTTAAACATGATTATAAAAATATGATGTCTAGTATTTATCTGAATTCAAAAGAAGGGAATTTAAAAGAAATTGAAAATTTAATTTCAGATATGATTGATGAATTTGATGAAAATATTGATTCTAAGATGTCCTTGACAACTCAACTTTCAAATATACAAATTAATGAAGTTAAGAGCTTACTTTTTAAAAAGATTACTGAGATTCATAAGCGAAATATAGATTTTCATTTAGAAGTTGTAAAACCTGTTCAAAAGAATAACATTCAAACAGTTGATTTAGTAAGAATGTTAGGAATTTTGCTAGATAATGCAATTGAGGAAGTAGAAGAGAATCATGGAGACATAACACTACTTATGATTCAAGATGAAGACGCGCTTACAATTGTTGTAGATAATTATGTAAATCGAGATGTAAATATAAATGAAATTGACGGAAATGGGTTCAGCACAAAAGAAAATCATTTGGGTATAGGACTTCATAGTTTAGAAAATATAATAAACAAATATTCAAATATCTCTCATAATATATCTTGTAAAAATAATCGATTTGTTCAAGAAATAATTATTTTAATGGTTAGGAGGTAAAGAAGTGTTAAATGTATTTATATGTGATGATGAAAAAGAAATTTTAGATTTTATAAGTAAAGAAATAGAAAATCAAATCATAATCCAAAATTATGATATGAAAATTATATCAAGTACAATCAATCCAAAAAATCTTATAGATAACCTAAAAAAGAGTCAATCAAAAAGAAATTTATATTTTCTTGATGTAGAGTTTAAAAATAGTCAATATGATGGATTTGCTTTAGGAAAAGAGATTCGTAAAATAGATCCGAATGGAACAATTGTTTATATCACAAGTTATAAAGACCTAGCATACAAAACTTTTCAATATCATTTGGAAGCCTTCGATTACATTATTAAAGATACAGATAAAAAATTAAGAGAATCAATTTGTGATTGTTTAAAGTCTATAATTGAAAGCATGGTACAAGAAACAATAGATCCAAGTGAATTTTATACATTTAAAACAGGTGAAAGGTTATGTCATATACCACTTGATGAAATTGATTATTTTGAAACATCACCAAGATCTCATTATGTGGTTCTACATGCTAAGCATGATAGAAAAGAGTTTATAGGTAATCTATCGGATATTGAAAAACAATTGTTTCCTAGATTTTTAAAAATTCATCGTTCTTACTTAGTTGCATTAGATAAGATAGATCAACTTGATTTAAAGAATAACCAAGTTTTTATCGAAGGAAATGTTTGCTTAGTATCTAGAAAGATGAAATCAAAATTATTAGAAGAAATGAACAGGATACGCTAATGTATCTTGTTTTTTGCTGTTTAGGAAATAAAATGACCATTTAAGAAATTTTTGACATAGAAAAATATAGTTCTTTTATAATCATCATGAAAGGAATGGTGATTATGCAAAAAGTGTATATTCGATTAGAGCATATATCTAAGAGTTTTGGAAGTACGCAAGTACTGAAAGATATATGTGGAAAATTATATAAAGGAGAAATACTAGGTTTTTTAGGCCCAAGTGGTGCTGGTAAGACAACAACGATTAAAATTCTTACAGGACAACTAAAAGCCACAAGCGGGGATGCCTATGTATTAGATATTCATTCTAATAATATAGATGAAACAATTTATGAACAAATTGGAATTGTTACGGATAATAGTGGTGTCTATGAAAGAATGAGCGTATATGATAATTTAAGATATTTTTCAAGGATATTAAATGTACCAAAAGAAAGAATTGACTATTTATTAAATAGAGTTGGTTTATATGAACATAAAAACAAACTTGCAAGTCAGTTATCAAAGGGGCAAAAACAAAGATTAGTTTTAGCAAGGTCTATCTTACATAATCCAAAAGTTTTATTCTTAGATGAACCAACGAGTGGATTGGATCCTTCAACAGCTTTAGAAATTCATAAATTATTACTTGAACTTAAAGAAAGTGGAATGTCGATTTTTCTTACAACTCATAACATGGAAGAAGCTACTAAATTATGTGACCATGTAGCTTTGTTGAATGATGGAAAAATTGTAGAATATGGAACACCTAAAGACTTATGTATCAAATACAATACAGATAAGAAATATAAAGTTACTTTAGTAAATGATGAAGAATATGTATTAACAAGTTCTATAAATGATATTAAAACTTTAATAAACTTAATCAATGAAGGAAAGATTGAAACAATACACTCTTGTGAACCGACTTTAGAACATGTATTTATTAAAGTTACTGGAAGGGAGTTGAATTAGATGATTAGCTTTAGAAAAGTATTTGCGATTATGGATGCAAAAACTAAAACACTAATGAGTAAGAATTTCTTTCTAATGATGTTATTTTCTATTGGTTATGGAATATTAATGAATTCAGTTATAGGTGAAGTAACTACTTATGCTCTAGCATTAGCGGTCGTATGTAATGTTGGAATGGCTTTATATATTACCACACTTATACTAGCTGAAGAAAAAGAAAAGAACACACTACGAGTTCTTATGACTTCATCAGTAACTGGGATTGAATATTTTTTAGGAACAGTGATTCCAATATTGATTGAGTTAGAGATTGTTAATTTAATTCTAGTCATTGTTTTAGGGGTACAAATGAGTTTAACAGCATGGATTATTTATATATTAATGACGACTCTAGCTACACTTTCATGTGCTATGATAGGAATGATTTTTGGAATTTATGCAAAGAATCAAATGAATGCTAATTCAGTAGTCACTCCTGCTGTACTTATCTTAATGTTAATTCCAATGTTTGCTGATTTAATGCCTATTATGGCTATTCTTTCTAATTATCTATTTACAGGAGTAGTTATTGAAAGCATAAATAGTCTTACTTATAATTCCATTATAGTTACTCCTATGCAATGGACAGTACTTCTAATAGAATGTGTATTATCTATAATCGCTTTTCTTTTTCTTTATAAGAAAAATGGATTTGAAGCATAAATAAACTTAATCAATATATATAAGTATGATAAGAGGTGGATATAAATTGATTTCGATGTCAATGGTGGGAACTAATAAG
The DNA here is from genome assembly GCF_014306455.1 of Catenibacterium faecis. Lineage (NCBI taxonomy): Bacteria > Bacillati > Bacillota > Erysipelotrichia > Erysipelotrichales > Coprobacillaceae > Catenibacterium > Catenibacterium faecis. Next base: position 83,887 of record NZ_JACRWG010000001.1, on the reverse strand, counting down.
GCAATTTTGGTATTTAAGTTGTAAATTATAATTTATACTGGACACAAAGCAGTCAAGGGATTGACTGCTTTATATGTATAGACTAAAGTTATAATAAAATTAAATGGATATTAAATCATAAATTTTATTTTATATTACATTTTTGCAAGGTATCTCATATTTATTGAACTCTCGTCCATAAAGTTTATAATAGATAGAAAAGGAGTGATATTATGTATGATATTACTATTCTTATTGTTGAGGATGATAAGATATTAGCAAATGAATTTAAAGAATATTTAAATAAATATGGATATCAAGTGAATCTTATTGAAAATTTCTCAAAAGTATTGAATGAATGTATGAATATTTGTCCTGATTTAATTTTAATGGATATAAACTTGCCATTTTATGATGGCTTTTACTGGTGCTCTAAAATTAGAGAATATTCCCAAGTGCCGATGATCTTTATCAGTAGTAGAAACTCCGATAATGATAAAATTATGGCCATTGCTCAAGGCGGAGATGATTATGTTGAAAAGCCATTTAATTTACCAGTTTTGAGGGCAAAAATAGAAGCTATTACAAGAAGAACATATCAATATAAAGTAAATCAAAAAATATATATTAAAGATAATATCTTTTATGACTATTCAAATAACTGCATTTATTTTAAAAATGAAAAAGTTGATTTAACAAAATCAGAAAATATTATCATTAAAGTATTGTTGGAAGAAAAGGATAAAGTGGTATCAAGAAATGCACTTATGGATGAATTGTGGAATACGGATGAATTTATTTCAGATAATACTCTTACAGTATTAATATCAAGGTTGAGATTGAAATTGAAAGATGTTATTGGAGACGAATTAATATGCACAAAAAAAGGACAAGGATACTACATTGAATGAAATATATAAGAAAAAATTTTAAATATTTATTCTGTTTAGTATTAATTTTTGTTTCCTTTAACCTTTATTTTATTTTTCTTCTTCCAGAAGTAGATAATCAGTATTTACTTTATTTAGATTTATTACTTAGTGTTTGTCTAGGGATTTTCTCGTTTGTAGATGGAATGAAATTCTATCGAAGAGAAAAGGAAATTGAAGAGTATTTAAAATTGGATGATTTTATTTATACAGAACTAGATGATTTAGAACATAAAGATATTATGGAGCATGATTTTCAAGTTTTTCAAGTAAAATTGAATGAACAAGTTGCGATTAATCAAGATTTACAAGATTTTTTTGCGAAATGGTGTCATGAAGTCAAAATACCACTTTCTGCAGCAATGTTAATGAATGAAAAAATAGAGAATTCACTATTAAAACTACAATTAAAAGAACAATTAGAAAAAATGAATCTATATCTAAATTTGGCTTTAGTAAGTTGTAAAGTACAAGGAGCATTTGATGATTTGCAGATACAAAAACTGAAATTAAAAGAATGGGTTAATGCTTCTATAAGAAATAATCGTTTTTTCTTAATGAACGAAAATGTGAATCTAAAGATTGATTTACATAATGAATACGTTTATTCGGATAAAACATGGCTTGTGTATATCATTGATCAACTTCTAGGAAATGCAATAAAATATGCTAGAGAAAATGCCAAAATTCATATTTATAGTGAACAGAACGAACGAAGCGTTCAGCTATATATTAAAGATGAGGGAGAAGGTATAAAAGATTATGATTTGCCAAGAATATTTGATCGAGGTTATGTGGGGAGCAATCATCATAATGGAAAATATAAATCAACAGGTATGGGATTATACATGGTCAATCTTATGATTAAAAAACTCGGACATCAAATAAGTGTTGATAGTCAATATCAACAATATACTTGTTTCTGTATTACTTTTCAAAACATAGAAAAGCACTTCAATCTCTAATGTTGCAGCAATGTAATACTAGAGATTGTTTTTGTAACATAAATGCAAGGATTTATTTTTGTGCATTCTCTATAATGAAAGATGTAAGGAGGAATTTATATATGAGCGAAAATACAGTTTTAGAAATTAAGAACCTTGTTAAAAATTATGGTACAAAAGGATTCAAAACAAGTGTTTTAAAAGGATTGGATTTAAAAGTAAATAAGAATGATTTTATTGCGATCATGGGACCAAGTGGTTCTGGAAAAACAACGTTATTAAATATTCTATCTACAATTGATAAACCTACACAGGGATCTGTCATTATTGATGGCAAGGATATTACAAAATTAAAAAACAAAGAATTATCAAATCTTCGTAAGGATAAGATTGGTTTTGTTTTTCAAGATTATAATTTGCTAGATACGATGACGTTACAAGATAACATTGCTTTACCACTTTCATTAAATGGTGTATCAAGTAAAGAATGCATTCAAAAGACAAATGAATTGGCAGAAATGTTTGGATTAAGAGAACATTTAAAAAAATATCCTTATCAATTATCCGGTGGACAAAAGCAAAGAGGTGCAACTTGTCGTGCCTTAATTACGGATCCAGAAATAATCTTTGCTGATGAACCAACGGGAGCTTTGGATTCTAAGTCAAGCCATGATTTACTTGAATGTTTAAAGTTAGTAAATGATAATGATCAAGCAACTATTTTAATGGTTACGCATGATGCTTTCAGTGCTTCCTATGCGAAAGAAGTTTATATTTTAAGCGATGGTGCAATTAAATGTAAACTTACAAAAGGGCAAAACCAAAAAGAGTTTTATGATCGCATCATTGAAATGCAGGCATCTATGGGAAGTGATTTCTCATGAGTATGTTAAAATTAGCTTTTCAAAACTTTAAATCTAGTTTTAAAAGTTATTTATCTTTGATTATTTCTCTTTCTTTTACTATTTTAATCTTATCTAATTTTATGAATCTTGTTTCTTCAGGTATTTTAAATCAATTAGGAGAATCACAAGCATCTAATATTGAAGTATTTATTCAAATTTTATCCTTTGTAGTTTCTTGTTTTATGGTGTTTTTTGTATGGTATTCTACGAATGTATTTTTAACAAAACGTAAAAAAGAAATTGGAACTTATGTATTCATGGGGTTATCGAATCAAAAGATTGGAAAACTTTACATGATTGAAACTTCATTGATTGGTTTGGTTTCTTTGGTAATTGGAATTGGATTTGGAGTTTTAACTTCACAATTATTTACAATGATTATCATGAGATTATCTGATATTGCCATTCAGATAGAGTTTAACTTTACATTAAGTTCTATTTTAATAACATGTTTGATATTCACTGTGATTTATCTGATTTTTGTGATTAAAGGATATGTTAATATTGTAAGAAGCAGTGTATTAGAAATGGTTTCGGCTAATAGACAAAATGAATATGTAAAACAAAATAATGTAGTTTTTATATTGAAATCTATATTAGGAATTGTACTATTAGGCGTTGGTTTTTATCTTGCGACAAAAGATGCAGGATTAGAAGTAGTAGGGAATATTCTAATTGCAACAGTTATGGTTATTGTTGGAATCTATATGCTGTTTGGTGGACTTGTTCCATTTGTTTTTCAAACACTAGCAAAGAATAAGAAATTTTTATACAAAAAAGAAAGAAACTTATGGATTAACAATATGATTTTTCGTATGAAGAAAAATTATAGAACGTATGCTATTGTATGTGTACTTATGCTTTGTTCAGTAACAGCATTAGGATTTGGATTTGCAATGAAAAATAGAAATGATAATATCAGTCATTTTGAAAATACTTATACTTATCAGGTTCTGGGTAGTCAAAAAGGAATTCGGGATGAATTTACTTCTTTGATTAAAAAAGAAAATGAAATTAAATATTCATCAGAAGTTGAAGTTGCTGTTCTTCCAAATGAAGTAACCGATAATGAGTATGAAAATACACCTTATGCTATATTATCTTATTCACAAATAAAACAAATCGCAAAAGATACAGGTCTAGAGTTTGAATTGTCTGAACCAAAAGATGACGAGTATATCAAATTAGGACATTTATATCTTATGTCGTTAACGAATGATAGTATAGTTAATACGAGTGAGATAAACAATAAAGTATACACAGAAATAGAAGAATCAAGTGTTCCGTACCTTGGCTATCTTCAAGAGGACATGGAATATATGATTGTAAATGATACAGTCTTTGATGAATTGCACGAATTAGGACAATCTATGTATCTATACAACTATAAATTAGCACAACCAAAACATTTTGAATTATCTGTTGATGATATTCAAACAAGTCCACATTATTTAGGTTTAGTGAAAATAGATCCAGAAAGAAATGAGAATGCATGGATAAATATCATGTTTAGTGTATCATTCTTTGTGTTCATGGTCTTTGTATTAGCAAGCGGTAGTATCTTATTTATGAAGATTTATAATGATGCATTTGAGGAAAAAGAACGCTATCAAGTATTATCAAAGATAGGAATTGATAGAAAAGTATTAAATAAAGCAATTGCTAATGAATTAAAGGTTGCATATCTTCTTCCTCTGATAGTTATGACAATATCATCTTATTTTTCTATTCAAGCAATTGCTAATTTGATGCAAAGTAAATCATTGTTGCAAGTCAATATAGTTAGTATTCTTATTATTTATGGATTCTTTATCATTTGTTATTTCTTATCGAAAGCTATGTATAGAAAAAATTTAAATATTTAACAAATAAGGTTATGAATAGAAAACACTAATCCAAAATTAAATAAGTATGTTATAAAATTTATCGAGTAATGGGAGTTCTTAATAGAATTCCTGTTTTCTTTTTGTGTTGACTAAAATATTATATCATTTTCAATTTCTGTGATATATAATATAAATTAAAAGGAGGGACCTTAATGAAAAAAATTCTGATTGTTGAAGATGAAGAGGATATTCAAGAATTATTAAAATTTTTTCTAGAAGATAATGATTATCAAACCATGATTGCAAGTGATGGTATAGAAGCTATTGATACGTTTCATCGTTTTCAACCGGATATGATTTTGTTAGATATTATGATTCCCAAGATTGATGGATATGCAGTATGTGAGTTAATTCGTAAGGAATCAAAAATTCCTATCATTATGATTACTGCACTATCTGATGAGACTAATCAATTAAAAGGATTTGATCTTTTGATTGATGATTATGTTACTAAGCCTTTTTCTATGCCTATCTTACTTAGAAAGATACAAGCAATATTTAGAAGAATAGATAATGATTTGAATACAAAACAAGAGCTGATTCAATACAAGGATATTGTTTTAAATATGAATGAATACACTGTATCAATTAACAAAGAATTCATCGATTTTACTCGTAAAGAGTTTGAAATCTTGAAGGAATTATTAGCACATCCGGGATATGTTCAAACAAGAGAGATGCTTTTAGATAAAGTTTGGCAGTATGAATATTATGATAGCGATCGTGTGGTAGACAATCATATAAAAAATATTAGAAAAAAATTGGGTAAGGATTATATAAAAACAGTAAAAGGAATTGGGTATAAAGTTGAAAAAGATTAGACAGCATTTAAATGCAAAAGTATTTATTATTACCACAACTTTACTAATGTCTATTAGTTTAATAACATATTTATTCATATTCTTTACAGCTCCTAAAAGTTATTTAACTGAAATAAATACAAGTGTTGATCGTGCAGCACAAAACTTGGTTTCATATTTATCTAATGCTGACAAAGATGAATGCATTACATTGTTAGAAAACTTTGCAGAAGAGCATAATATTTCGTATGAAGTTTACGATAAAAAAGGAAATCTATTAAATTTCTCAGCCACTTCTATTCAACCAGCACCAAATCAAGAGGCTCAAGAGCTAGCAAAAAAAACACATACAATTAAACAATATAAATTTCGTTTGGAAGATTCTCAAGAGGAGTTCACATTAAAAGTTTTAGGTACACAAGAAAGAGTGAATTTATTTGCAAATACATTAAAGAAAAATCTTCCTTTTATAACATTACTTGTTTTCTTAATATCTATTTTGATTTCTTATTTCTATTCCAAATTTATTACCACTCCTATATTGCGAATTAGTGATTTGTCAAAAAAACTAGCTTCATTAGATTTTTCGGTTAATTTTTCTAATAATAGAAATGATGAAATTGGTGTGTTGAGTGATAATCTAGATGATTTATCTAATCAATTATCATCTGCGCTTGAGGATTTAAAAATAGCAAATAAAAAACTAAAAGAAGATGTGGAAAAGGAAAAACAATTAGAACAGCAACAACTTTCTTTTTTCTCAGCAGTATCTCATGAATTAAAAACCCCGATTACAATTTTAAAAGGGCAACTTCAAGGTATGATTTACAATGTAGGAGGTTATAAAGATAGGGATAAATATCTTCAAAAAAGTTATCAAGTAACTGAACGTATGGAAAATCTTGTTCAAGAAATACTTTCAATTTCAAAGATGAAAAACTCTACTTTTGATTTAAGTTTGAATAAAACCGATATGGCACAATTACTGTATAGTTGCATCAATGAAAATAACGAGCTAGCAATTCAGCACAATATTGAAATTATTGAACAAATAGATAATTCTATTTTTGTGAATGTGGACAGTTCACTTATGAAAAAAGCATTGAATAATATTATTCATAACGCTATTGTCTATTCACCAGATGAAAATGTGGTTCAAATTAAATTACATAAAATTCAAGATAAAATTATATTAGATATAGAAAATACAGGCGCTCATATTGATGAGCACGAGATTTCAGAGTTGTTTCTTCCTTTTACTAGACACGAAAAGTCAAGAAACAGAAATACAGGTGGGAGTGGTTTAGGACTATATTTAGTGAAAATGATTTTGGATTTGCATAAGATGCCATTTACAATGAAAAATACTAAACGGGGAATTTTATTTTCTATTTGCATGGAAAGAGATTGCATGAAATAGGATTAGTTATTAAAATTTTCAATTGTTAAATAACTTTGACAATGTTCAAAAGATTTTTGGTAGATAAATTAACTCTCAATTTATATAATTTATTTGATGAAAGAAGTGAAATGATGGATTTAGGAAATAACATACAGATATTCAGAAAGAAGTTAAGACTTTCTCAAGAAAAACTTGGTGAAGCAGTTGGAGTTACAAGGCAAACTGTATCTAATTGGGAATGTAATTCAACTGTGCCTGATGCATATCAACTGATTGCATTGGCAAAGGCTTTACAGGTAAGTTTAGATACTCTTGTCGGAAACTCTGTCGATTCTTTACTTATAGAAAAAGTGAATAATGTAGAAACAGAGGTTGTAAAAGCAAATAACCTGTTAAAAATTTCAATCTATATTTTAGTATTTGTTATTTTACTTTTACTATTTGTCTTCATTTCGTCAAATTAGTTATATTGGAGGTAATTATGAATAAAGCGAAACTGTTAGATGATTTTAAAGTTCTTTTTGTACTTATCATTTCCATTTTAGTAGGAAATGTGTTTATGCATTTTTTTGGAAAAATGCCTTTGAATATTTGGGTGGCTAGAGGAATTGGATGTTTGGTATGCGGAGTAGTTTATATTCTAATAGATAAATATGTACTAAAAAAGCCGACAGATAATTAAAGTATAGCAATATAAAAGTAAAGACTATCAATTATATTTTTAAATTTCGGTTAATAAATTAAAAAATATGTATTTCAATAACTCATTATTTTGATGAGTTTTTTTGTGCATCTATTTCTACACATAAAAAACACATAAAGCATACATTGATTATATTTTGGTTTGTTAAACTCAATATGTATTCAAAAACTAGGAGGAATTTCAAATGAAAAAGAATAGATTGTTTTTAACAAGTTTAGTAATTGGAACTGTAATGTTAGGAGGTTGCTCTAAAGATGTAGAACCAGATAATCAATCATCTCAAAATAATACTGGTTATCATAATGAGAATAGTTCTAGTAATCAAAATAATGGAACAAGAGATGTTTTGAATGATGCAGATTATACTGGATATGTTACAAAGTTTTCAAACGAAGGGTTTTCTTTGAATCTTGTTCGAACAGAAAAAACAGAGGATGGTGGAGACTTAGCTATTGTAGGTAGTGGTAATGGGGAAAACAGTGGTACGGGTAATTTAGATGTTCAATATGCTTCTGATGTTATTGTTAAAACGATAGTAATAAATATGAGTTCTTCAACCTATACAGTATCGGATGATGGAAACAAAGAGGATATTTTAAAAGATACTCAAGTTGCAATTCATGGAACATTAAACGGAAAGATATTTGTCGCCAATGAAGTTTATCTTATAAGATATGTGGGGTAGTGACATGAACATATTATCGCGAACTATTAAATATATTACTCGAAAAAAAAGTAAAAGCGTTTTGCTTTTGTTAGTATTTCTTGTTGTTAATGTTATGCTGCTTTCAACAAATGCAATGATTCATTCTTTAGAAAATACAAAAGATCAAATTAAACAAAATACGAAATCTAAGTTAATAGTGAATATTCTTGATGATAACAATCCAATAAAAAATACTGTTATTCAAGAATTAGAAGAGTTAAATAATATAAATTTTATCAATAAACGAAGTAGTATCATTATGTCTATGGATACTTTGAAAGCAGTAAATGATACATCTGATAAAAATTTACTTAATATTATTGCATATGATGATTTATCCAAAGATAGTTTGTTTGAAGAAGGAAAATATAAATTATCAGAGGGTAAAATACAAAATTTACATGGGGATGAAGTTATTGTTAATCATACTTTTGCTGAGGTTAATGGCTTAGCTATAGGAGACATATTAACAATTAAAGAAGATATAGTAGTTAAAATTGTTGGTATTTTTATGTCGAATGATGAAGAAAATCAACCAAAAATGATTGCTTCAAAAGATAGAATAGAAAATCAAATTTATATTTCACAAGAATTAATGAATAAAATTAATGATAATCCAGTTTATACAGAAGTATATGCATATGTGGACAATCCAGATCTTATTCAAACAATGCAAACGAAAGTAAGTGATATTTGCAAAGAGTATGTGGTAACAAACACAGATACTTTATACCAGCAAATTAAAATTCCAATTGATCAAGTGCAAAGGATTGCTAGTCTTATTCAAATAATTACGATCATTACTTCTTGTGTGATTACTACATTAATATTGAGTATGTGGATACGTGCAAGATATAAAGAAATGGCTGTTATGATAAGTTTAGGAATTTCTAAATTTCACATATATCTTCAAACATTTTTAGAGTCATTTATATTATTTATCATAGGAAGTATAGTGGCAAGTGGATTAACATTTATTTTTCTAGATACACTTACAACATTCATGCCTATGGTAGAAAATGTTTCTATTCATTTGAAATTAACATTAAATGATATTTTTATGCAGATAGGAATAGGAACAATAACAATTACAATTGCTTTGCTAGTTGCACAAATACCGGTATTAAAAACTAATCCAAAAGAAATATTATCTAAAATGGAGGGATAGATGTGAGCGATTTTAATAGAGCAATACGTTCAATGTTTAGAAAACCAATGAAAAGTATTTTGTTACTTTGTGTTGTTACGTTTATTGGTGTATTTATGGTTGTTGGTTTTGCAACTAAAAATACCAATGTCAATTTACAAGATAACGCTCGACAAGCTATAGGTGCTAGTTATCAATTAGAATTAAATATGAATAATCGACGAGAAAGGCTTTTAGAACTGTCTGAAAAACTTGGAGAAAAAGAAGGAGAAATAGATGGATATTGGCAAAAACAAACCGAATCAGGACAATGGCTAACTGGGACTGATAATGAATTTGAAACAGTTTTTTATGAAGATGTAATGAAAATCAGTGAAGTTGATGGAATTTCGAAATTTAATATAACAACCTTAGATACTGCAGTAAATCCATATAATTTTAAAAGAATCGAAGATAAAAATGCAGATCAAAGTTATGATTTAAAAGGTGTTCATTTAATTGGCAATTATAGTTCTAATATGGATAAAAACTTTGTTAATGGAAATGTAGAATTAATTGAAGGTAGACATATTACAAATGAAGATAAAGATGTATGCATTATCTCTGAAGAACTTGCTAAATTAAATCAACTTAATGTTGGAGACAGTATTCAATTTAATGACTCACACGATCTAAACAAATCTGAGGTTTATACTGCTAATATTATTGGTATTTATAAAACAAGTAAACCAATTCCCGCAACAATTACAGGGGATACTTATCGAAGTGAAAATACGATTTTTACAGATTTAAGATTTCCAGAAAAGCCAAGTGGTCATAAAGATGATCCCTTATTTATGACGGCAACTTTTAAGGTAGATGATGTTAATCAATATGAAGAAGTGAAAGAAAGAATTTTAGATACAGATATTAATTGGGAAAGATATGATTTGCTTGATGATAAAGGAAATTTAGATACAATGTCATCAAACTTTAATACATTGGAAGAGACAAGTAATATGATGATTATTGTTATAACGATAGCAAGTTTTATAATATTAACTTTAATTTTTATATTTTGGATTAAGACTCGTTCAAAAGAAGTGGCAATTTATATGTCATTGGGTTTAACAAAATTTAATATTATTAAACAAATCTTGATAGAAGCACTACTTGTAGGCATAGTGGCACTTTCAATATCAGCAATTGCTTCTATTCCTGTATCAAAAATAGCAGTTAATTATATTGTTGATAATCAGGTGCAACAAATGGAAGAACAACAAATTATGCAGCAAGGACAAGTCAGTGGATATGATGAAAATGCAGGTCAAAGTGTAAAAGGTACTGAAGTAAAGATTACACCTTCTATATATGGAACATCTTTTGCAACAATTTTAATCTTAGAAGTTTTAACTGTAAATGTTGCAGGTATATTGATCATGAAAAAGAAACCAAAAGAAATATTAAGTGAAATGAGTTAGTTAAGGAGAAAATAAATATGTTAGAAATTATAAATGTGAGTTATTATTATAAGACAAATAAAAGTAAGAAGATATTGGATGAAGTCTCTATGCAGTTTGAAGAAGGAGTTTTTTATGCGATTGTTGGACCAAGTGGTTCTGGTAAGACTACGTTTCTATCTTTATTAGCAGGTTTGGACACTCCGATTGATGGAATGATTTTATATGATGGTATGCCAGTAACTAAAAATAAACTGACAGAACATAGAAAACATAATATTTCGTTGGTATTCCAGAATTACAATCTTATTGATTATTTAACGCCTGAAGAAAATGTGCGATTAGGTGGAAATAGAAATGCTGTTCTACTTTTACAGGAGGTAGGAATCGATAAACATGATATGAAACGTAATGTTATGCAACTATCCGGAGGACAACAACAACGTGTGGCAATTGCACGCGCATTAGCGAGTGATGCAAAGGTATTGCTTGCGGATGAGCCGACTGGAAATCTTGATGAAAACACTGCTGAAGAAATAATTGGACTCTTAAAGAAAAGTGCTCACGAATTAAAGAAGTGTGTTATTGTAGTTACTCATAGTAATTTGTTAGCTGATGAAGCAGATAAGGTAATTGAGATTAAAAATGGTAAACTTATGGATGTGAGTCATCAATGATAAAAAGAAAGAAAAAAATAATCTTACATAGATTATTTGCATTAATCATTTTATTGGTTTTAATCTGTGGTTCAACACTAATAATTTCTCGTATTATATCTCCTGATAAAAATGTAGATGATTCAAATATAGATTCACCAATTTTGGATACAACTATTGATTCTAATGAAAAAGACTTTTCAAATTTGCCTGATACTGAAATATTTAGAAAGCTTAAATCCATGATTTCTCAAGATCATAGAATAGAAAATATATTACTAAATTATGGAGAATATCCAGAAGAATTATTAGAAATGTTATCGAAAAACATTGAAATGTTGGAATTTGTAATTGATTATCCAGAGAAAAAGGGAAAACTGTACTCTGATAATATAGGAGAAGTTACAAAAGGAGATATTCCTTTGTTATTGCAATGGGATCAACGATGGGGATATGTAGACTACGGAAATAGTTCAATTGCAGTGAGCGGATGTGGACCTACTGCTTTATCTATGGTTATTGCTGGACTCACGGGAGATAATACAATTACACCTTATACCGTTGCTAAGTTTGCTGATAATAATGGCTATTATGTTGAAGGAAGTGGTAGTAGTTGGTCATTAATGACAGAAGGTGCTGCTTATTTTGGAGTGACTGGAGAAGAAATTTCTCTTTCTAAGGATACGATTTATTCTATCTTAAGATCAGGAAGTCCAATAATTTGTAGTATGCGACCAGGAGATTTTACAACAACAGGACATTTCATTGTTTTAACAGGTATTAAAGATGGGAAAATACAAATCAACGATCCAAATAGTAAACAACGAAGTTATAAATTATGGACGTATGAACAGATTGCTCATCAAATCAATAATTTATGGAGTTTTACATTATAGAAGAGAATGGTTAAATGCCATTCTTTTTTAGTAATAGCAATTTTAATAACATAAAATAGAATCATAATTATAGAATATATATGCAAATATTTATTATGGTTCTTAATTATAATAGTGTTAATTTCATAACTGTGGGGAGAGATGAGTTATGATTCATAATCGTGGACCTCCTATTTCTTATTTTTATTTTTTATAAAATATGAGGAGGAAATAGCAATGAAAGATTATAAATATGATTACAATAAAAATAGTTTTAAGGTAAATGATAATGAAGAACATAGAAAGTATTACATAAAAGTGAATAGTGAGTATGTTGAAGTAAGTGAGGAGGTGTTCAAAACTATTAGAAGTAGTTATGATCAAATGAGATATATACATCATATGGAAGTGGCTAAATCAGTCTTGTATTTTGAAGATATTGATTTAGCTACTTTTTTTGTGTCTAAGAATGAAACAGAATTGATAGATAAAATTGTTGTACATGATTTATATATGAAAGTTTTAAATGAAATATCTTTATTAAATGAACCGAATAGAACAATAGCGAATCTTATCTTTATTGAAAATAAGTCAATAAGAGATGTTGCAAAAATACTAGGAGTAAAAAATTCAACCATTATTTATCATAAAAAGCAATTGCAGAAAATAATTCAAAAAAAGTTAAAAAAATTTCTACCACTTGACGAATAACTTTCACATATATGGGTGAAAGGCTTTTGTGTTAAAGAGGGAGGTAATTATCATGCAAAAACAAATAAAAGCTTGGATTTATTGTCGCGTTAGAGAAGGTGGTTCAAGGATTTTATTGGATTATCAAGCTGCTGCACTAGAAGATTATGCTTTAAAAAACAATATGAATATTGTTGGTGTAATTAAAGAAATATCAGAAGGTAAATGGCTTGACTCATTTAAAATGAATTTTTTGATTAACGCAATACGTAAAAAAGAAATCAATATTGTTTTAGTGTATTGTCCTTCAAGAATTTCAATTTATAGAGATATAGTAGATGAATTTGAAATGTTTTGTCATGTTCATCATGTACAGTTGATTTCAATAAAAGAGTATATGATTTCTCAATTAACTTGATTATGATGGATATTGTTCATTGTCGTGATCCGCCATATCTGCCCATTTTATTAGTTTAAAGTGGAGGTATCATATGAGTTACGACTATAAGAAAGAGTACAATCTTTGGAAACAATGGAAAGATAATGAAGAAAAAATATTAAGAAAGCATAATGTTGATGAAAAAATAATTTCAGATTTACGCAAATTTGATATGGCACAATTTAATGCTGAGAGATCATTTAAAAGACATCAAAATGTTACAAAAGATATTTTCTTCATTACTCAGCCGGTATATGACAAAATAGAAATTAAAAATATAGAGAATATATTAGATCAAATTGAAAATGAGTCTTTATATGAATATTTGAAAAGAGTAGATCCAATGATTCTAAAAATAATAGAACTCAAAATTATTGGATACAATATCAATGAAATTTCTCAAATGTTGGATATTTCTGTGAGAAGCATTTACCGAAAAATAAAAAAAGTGAAAAATTCTCTAAAGAAGTGACAAAAAATTACGTTTTCGTGGCATATATAGTGAGCCCACTTAAAAAGTAGGTTTCACTGATCCTTGAAAACAAAATAACAGCTATTAGATACATTCCTAATAAATGAGCCGTTTAGACAATCCGCCATGACCAGTGATATGCGAGCGATTAATATTGTGCTAAAAAAATTATTTGGCAAATAATTTGCAATGATATTTATTAGGTATAATGATACTCCTGTAATGCAGTTGTGTGAGTTACCACACGAAGGTGAAATTCCTGTGAAAGCAATGCTAATGCTTGTCTAATAGTATCCTTAATGTTTTCAGGTACTCAGGGAAAAATGGAAAACAACGATTCATATGATAAATTAACCAGATTCATTTTGAGTCTGGTTTTACATAGGAGGTAACCTATATGAAAATCAAAAGGGGACAAATTTATTTAGTAGATTTAAGTGAGGGGTATGGTTCAGAGCAAGGTGGCGTAAGACCAGTATTGGTTGTTCAAAACAATAAAGGTAATAAATATAGTCCAACGATTATTGTAGCTTGTCTTACAAGTAAGGTTTATGAGAAGCATCATCTACCTACCCATTATAGTATTCCGACTACAGTAGGATTGAAATATCCTTCGATTGTAATGATGGAACAAATAAAAGTCATTGATAAAAGTAGGATCATTAAATATATAGGTAGTGTTTCGCCAAGATTTATGAAACTGCTAGATAGACGTATTCTAATAAGTTTAGGATTGAATAAACAAAGGAAACAAAATTGATGTCAAATGTATAAACTTCAATAAAAGTATGAATTTGTACATTTGTTAATCTTTAAAATAAAGAATAAGATGTAGGTGAGGTGAAAGATATGAAAATAATTAAAAAGAAAAACATTGATTTTGAAGAACATCAAAACGAGTTATGGGGAAATTATTTACTATATTTTTTAGGAAGATTTTTACTTTAATAAAGTTATACTGTTATTTCCAATATTTCTATTTAGTATGTATCCAAGATTATGAAAAAAATTAACTTAAAGTATTTATATCCAGATATATATCATAAGGATAAATTAGTAGTTGTTACTGATGATGTATATGCATTATTGCGGAAGAACAAGAAACAAGAATATAATGAATATTTTTGTTTTGAAGAGGAATTAGTTGATATTAAATCAGAACTAGATAAGTTATATTATGATGAATTGAGAGAATTATTATATTCTTCATTAAATCAACTTACTTTAAAACAAGCTAATAGGATTTATGAAGTTTATTTTTTCAATTATACAAAAACAGAAATAGCTAATATAGAAGGCTGCAGTGAATCCGCAATACGAAAATCAATTAATAGAGGATTGGTTCAACTTAGAAGAAAATTACGCAAATATGATTTATATAATCATTGAAAGGAGCAAAAAATATGGAAGAAATTGAAAACAAAAATATATTAACTATAAAAGAATTTAGTTTAAGAACAGGATTAAGCGTTAAAGCTATACGTAAGTTAATAATTGATCATAAACTTGTCTTTATTAAGACAACTCAAAAATTTTACATTGATTACGCAAAATCGATGGAAATTCTTTGGAATAGATGAAAGAAAGTAGGTGTTTTAGATGACTAAAGAAATTGTATCAATTAGAGAATTTGCAGAGATGACAAATATTAAAGAATATGTTGTTAGAAGATTGGTAAAGGAAAATAAACTTGTATTCTTTATGAGTGGATCAAGAGCATATATAAATTATCCATTATCAGTAAAAAAACTATGGTCTAATGAACAATAGAACTATTAACATATAGTGAGATAATTGACGGTTACGGTTTAAGGTGAATTCTAAATAGTATATATTGAGATTTATAAAAACAGTAAAGCTATTGACTAAAGTACAAATATTCATTAAAATATAAATGAAAGATATATGTGTATATACATTTATATCTGGACATATTATTAAGTGAACAGAAATGTTCAAATATTATCCGCTAGCTGGTCCGCGGGATATAAAAGGCCAGCATTCAAATATTATCCGTTAATTCGTGTACGGGATATAAAAGACGAATGTTCAAAATGCCCCACTAAGGGGCATTTTATGTAGGAGTAAGATTTAATGATTCAATTAGGAAATCTATATTTTATAAAACAGTCATTTTTTGATTTGGTACAAGATAGTACATTACCAATCAATAAGCCAAGTGATGAAATGGGAGAACATGGACGTCCTTCTTTCTGTGCAATTAAGATAGATCAGGGCAATTATTACTGGGTAATTCCATTCTCTCATCAAGTTGAAAAATATCAGAAAGTATACGATAAGAATATTCAAAAATATGGTCGATGTGATACTATTGAGTTTGGGTATGTCTTAGGAGAGAAAAAAGCATTCTTGCTACAAAATATGTTTCCAGTAACTGAAGGATATTTTAAAAATGTGTATATTGATAAAAATACAAAAAAACCTATTGAACTCTCTGAAAAATTGAAACGTAGTTTAAAATCAAAAGCTAATAAACTATTATCGTTCTATTATAGAAAAGGTATCAAGTTAATGTTTACAGATGTAGAAGGCATTTTACAAAAATTGAATGTTATCTAAGAAATTAAATTCATGGATTGAATGCTCATGTTCTGGAGTTTATTTGGAGTTTAAAACCCCAAAAAATTCTAAAATGTTATATAGTATAGGTAAAGTCACTATTTAGAATAATCGCCTATTTATCAACTATTTTTAAGATGGGTGAAAGTAAGTAAAATACACCGATAATTGGTGTAGAATAAACTATTAAATTCCTATCACTTGTGTGGTGGGAATTTTTTTGTTTATAAGAAAAAGTCAAATCCATTGACATTGGATAATTATATGTTATACTTAAATAGTAATCATTCCTAATAAGGAATTAAAAAGGAGAAAAAGAATATGGCAAAATTTGTATGTAAAGTGTGTGGATATGTTTATGAAGGAGATGCAGCACCAGCTGAATGTCCAGTATGTCATGTAGGCGCTGATCAGTTCGAAGAAGTAAAAGGTGAAATGAAATTAGCTGCTGAACATGAATATGGTGTTTATGCTAAAACTGTAAAAAATAATCCTGATATCACTGATGAAGATAAAAAATATATCTTTGATCAGTTAAAAGCAAACTTTGAAGGTGAATGTTCAGAAGTTGGTATGTACTTATGTATGGCTAGAATTGCACATAGAGAAGGTTATCCAGAAATTGGTTTGTATTGGGAAAAAGCAGCTTATGAAGAAGCAGAACATGCTGCTAAATTTGCAGAAATGTTAGGTGAAGACTTAGAACCAAATATGAAAGCAACTACTAAGGATAACTTAGCTTGGCGTGTAGACTGTGAATTTGGTGCAACTGCTGGTAAGGTTGAACTTGCTACATGCGCTAAAAAGAACAACTTAGATGCAATTCATGATACAGTTCACGAAATGGCAAGAGATGAAGCAAGACATGGTAAAGCATTAAAAGGTTTATTAGATAGATATTTTGGAAAATAATTAAATCAGTAAGAATTTAAAGGCATCAACTTAAGGACTAAACATCCACAAAGTTGATGTCTTTTTTTGTTAATGTAAATTATAATTGTTTAATGAATAATTGTTTTAAGTTATCTAAAGTGATTTTCATAATGAAGGTCCTTATAAAAAAGATCTGGCTGAAGTAAATAAGAAAATGCAAGACTCTTATTCTTCAAAATATGATGTATCAATTAATTCTATGCTTTGTTCAAGTGGAAATCTAGGTATTGTGTATGATATCAAAGATAATGGAATCACAACAGATATTCAGTATATGTTATTATATTCTCTAGATAATCACAAACTAGAGACAATTGCATGTCGTTCCGATACAAGTGTAGAAAGAGCTGATTTCTATTTATGGTCCATTGTTTTGTTGAGAACTCTATCAGAAGAAGATCATTCTTCAACAGAATGGCTTTCATTACTTGCAGATTCAATGGATGGTCCTAATCAGGTAGGTGATTATTATTTCAAACTTGATATGGGTGATGAAAACTATATGTTTGTAGTATTACCTAAATAATTAAATGAGTGAGGAGCAGAAATGCTCCTTTTTGTTGATTATATGATTAATGTTTTTAAAAATTATAGTATAAAAAGAACTAGAGCTAAAATACACTCTAGTCCTTTTCTGATTTCGCAATATCTTCTCTAATCAGCTTTTTGATGTATCCCATTTTTGAATCAACTTGATCAAGCTTTTCAAGAATATCTGCATCTGTTTTCTTATTGAATGCAAGATTAACGCATTTTGTCATCTTTTTTGCATAGTTTGCACTTGCTTTCTTCTGTGCTTCAGTTGCCATGATTGCCTCTCCTTATAATAAATATGAAATTAAGAATACGAGCGCTGCAATAAGTCCGATGAGTTCAGTTGCTTTTAAGAATAATTTGTTCATTGTTTTCTTTGAAAAGTAGTATTACAATAGTAATGGGAAGAGAGGACTAGCCTCTCAAGCCATTATTTAATTTGGTTTACCAAGATTAGAGTCCATCTAATTAAAGAAATGATTCTAATCACTAGCGTTTCGATTAACCCTGTAATTCGAAACGCTTTTCTTTTACCACTTTATTGCCTCCAATGCCTATTATAATATAAATTGAATAAGTTATCACTATCTCTTTAGATATCTACAATATTAAAAGAATTCTTTTCTAAAACTCGTGTTATAATAGAATCGAGTCCAAAGAAAGGAATTCTTCTTATATTATATGAATAAAGCTATATTAGTTATGACATCGGACAATCCCTTCTACATAGATGAACTCAAATCATTATGTATTGCATGTGATATTGAAGTAGAAGATGTTGTT
Source organism: Catenibacterium faecis (assembly GCF_014306455.1). Classification (NCBI taxonomy): domain Bacteria; kingdom Bacillati; phylum Bacillota; class Erysipelotrichia; order Erysipelotrichales; family Coprobacillaceae; genus Catenibacterium; species Catenibacterium faecis. The sequence continues at coordinate 65,085 of NZ_JACRWG010000001.1, read as the reverse complement.
ATTCAGAAATTAGAAAAAATTAATCCTGCCACTTATATTGGTAAAGGTAAAATAGAAGAAATCAGATTAAGATTAGATGGAGAAATGGTTATCTTTGATGATGAATTATCTCCATTACAGGTAAAGAACCTTACTGACCAATTACAAACAGAAGTAACAGATCGTACAGATTTAATTCTTCGTATATTTGAACAGCGTGCACAGACAAAAGAAGCAAAATTACAGGTAGAAATAGCTAGAGACCAATATTTATTACCAAGACTTGCAGGGATGCAGGAACATATGTCACATCAGCAAGGTGGTTCTGGGTTTAGAGGATCTGGTGAAAAACAGATTGAGTTAGATCGTCGTATCATCTCTAGAAAGTTGTCCCGTTCTAGAAAAGAACTGGCACAGATTGTAAAACAAAGACAAACACAAAGAGAAAGACGTAAACGTAATAATGTCCCTGTGATTGCCTTGGTCGGTTATACAAATAGTGGAAAGTCTACTTTGCTTAATACTTTATGTCAGAACAAAGAGAAAAAAGTATTTGAGAAGGATATGTTATTTGCAACATTACAGACTTCTACTAGAAATATCAAGATTAAGAATCATACATGCTTGCTTACTGATACAGTTGGTTTTATTGAACGTCTACCACACAATCTGATTCAGGCATTTCGTTCCACTTTAGAAGAAGTGAAAGAAGCAGATTTATTACTCCATGTTGTTGATTCAAGTTTTGAAGATTATCAATTACAGGTTGATACAACCAATAAGGTATTAGAAGAATTAGGGGTTGAAAATACACCTATGATCTATGTGTACAACAAGGTTGATTTAAATAAGTATGGTTATGTACATCCTGTAACGCCCTATGTTTTTATATCTGCGAAGGAAAAGATTGGCTTAGATTTGTTAGAAGATGAAATAAGTCATATCCTCTTTAAGGATTATGAAACTTTCCAATTAGGTATTCCTTATGATAAGGGAGAAGATTTCAAGTATCTCTATGAGCATACCTATGTGGAACAGGTTGACTATCGTGATGATTATATCTATTTACAGATAGAAGCTAAAAGACAGGATATTAAAGACTATCTTATGTACATCCTTTTAAATTAATGAAACGGAGTTTCATTAATTAATCATTTTTTGTATATTTTATGAAACGTTATAATAATCAATCTTGGAACAGTTTACATTTATAAGGCGTGATTGATAGAATGTATTCATAAGATAAAGGAGACACATAAAATGGAAAGAAAAATGCCAAAAGATTTTTACTGGGGTGGTTCAGTATCATCATTCCAGACTGAAGGACACAGAAATGAAGGTGGAAAGGGTGTTTGTATCTATGACGTAAGACCTATGAACCCTGAATTTTCTGACTGGAACGATGCAATTGATGAATACACTCGTTATGATGAAGATATCGCATTGATGAAAGGTATGGGATTCAACTTCTATCGTTTCTCAATCTGTTGGAGCCGTATCATTCCTAATGGTACATTAGATGAACCAGTGAACGAAGAAGGTGTAAAGTTCTACAGTGATTTAATTGATAAGCTACTTGCTGCAGGCATTGAACCAATGATCACTTTAGTGCATTTCGATATGCCTTATCATCTTGTAAAGAACTATAATGGTTTTGCTTCAAGATATGTTGTAGACTGTTTTGAAAGATATGCAAAAGTTTGTATTGAAAGATTTGGTGATAGAGTGAAACATTGGATGTCATTCAATGAACAGAACCTTCATTCAATGATGTTAAGAGTTTCTAACGCTGAAGAAATTCCTGAAGGTGTAAGTCTTCCTAAACATTTATATCAGGTAAACCACAATGTTATGATGGCTCATTGTAAAGCAGTACGTGCTTTAAGAGAAATGCAGCCAGATGCTAAGTTCTGTGGTATGGGTGCCATCACTAATATTTACGCATATGACAACAGCCCAGAAAATAACTTATTCGCAACTCAGGCTTATAACTTATTAAATGGTTATCTTGTTGATACATTTGCACAGGGTAAATATCCTGATTACTGGAATGCTTACTTAGAAAATCGTGGATGGATGCCTACATTTGAAGAAGGCGATGAAGAACTATTAAAATATACTGTAGACTATATCGCATTCTCTTATTATCGTTCTAATACAGTTAAGACTGGTGTCTTTGATTATGAAAGACCAGCTTGTGACTGTGTGAATGAACAGCAGATCCAGAATCCTCATTGTGAAGCCAATGAATGGCATTGGGAGATCGATCCAGTTGGATTCAGATGGACTTTAAATGATTTACATCATAGAACAGGTTTACCAGTATTCGTACTTGAAAATGGTATTGGATGGCGTGAAGATATGACTCAGGAAGAAGTAGACAAAATGCTTGCTGAAGGTCGTACAATCGAAGATGATTATCGTATCAACTATCATAGAGACCATATCCGTGAAATGGAAAATGCAATGTTTGAAGATGGTGTAGACTGTTTAGGTTATATTACTTGGGGACCAATCGATATCCTAGCTAGTATGTGTAATATGGATAAGCGTTATGGATTTGTTTATGTTAATAGAACAAATAAAGATTTAAGAGATATGAAACGTATTCCAAAGAAATCTTATAATTATATCAAGAAAGTATTCGAATCTAACGGTGCTGATTTAGACTAATACTTGCTTAGACCATGCGAAATGCATGGCCTTTTTTTATGTGAATTTATAAACGTTTAGTGAATAAATTAACTTAATGTAAAGGCTTTCATTTTTTCTCATATCGTCCTAAAATAGTATTAAAGGAGATTTGAGATATGATTACTTTTAGAGGTGGCGTCCATCCCTATGATGGAAAAGAATATACGAAAGATAAACAAATAGAAAAATTAGAAGCCAGCCAGGAGGTTGTTTTTTTAATGAAACAGCATATTGGTGCACCAAGTATTCCTGTAGTAAAGGTTAAAGATGAAGTACATGTAGGTACATTGATTGCTCAGGCGGGTGGTTATGTATCAGCCAATATAATGTCTTCTGTCTCGGGTATTGTGAAACGTATTGAAAAAAGACAGGATGCATCAGGTCATTACCAGGATGCAGTCGTTATAGAAAATGATGGAAATTATACTTCTGATTATGAGGCACATGAAAATAATATCGATACACTTACTTTTGAAGAAAAGATAGAAAAAGTAAAAGAAGCAGGTGTAGTTGGCCTAGGTGGAGCAGGCTTCCCAACACATGTGAAGCTCAATGTAAAAGAACCAGAAAAAATAGAATATGTTATTGTGAATGGAGCTGAGTGTGAGCCTTATCTTACATCTGACTATCGTTTGATGCTTGAAAGATCTAAAGAACTGGTTGAAGGATTAAAGATCATGTTAACTCTTTATCCTCATGCTGTAGGCTATATTGGAATTGAAGATAATAAGAAAGAAGCGATTCATACATTAGAAAAACTATGCGCACATGAAGAAAGAATAAGCGTTAAAGTATTGAAGACCAAATATCCACAGGGTGGAGAAAGAATGTTGATAGAAGTATTGACTGGAAGAAGACTGAATTCAAAGATGCTTCCTCTTGATGTTGGTTGTATTGTAGATAATGTGGCCACAGTTCTTGCAATTAGAGATGCGATTAAATATGATCGTCCTTTAATTTCTACAGTCATGACACTCACAGGAGACGGCTTGAATACTCCTTGTAATGTAGAGGTTCTTGTAGGAACTGATTTCCAGTTTATTGTTGAATCACGTGGTGGTTTGAAAGAGAATGTAAAGAAAATCATCAGTGGAGGCCCAATGATGGGTATTTCACTTATTTCTCTTCATATTCCTGCAGTAAAGACAAGCAGTTCTATTCTTGCTTTTACTCATGATGAAGTGGCATTAAATATGCCTACAGTTTGTATTAGATGTGGGCGCTGTATAGATGCCTGTCCAAGTCATCTCATTCCTCAAAAGCTTTATCAGGCTTCTTTGAAGAATGATATCAATACATTCATACAGCTGAATGGTATGGAATGTATAGAATGTGGATGCTGCAGTTATGTATGTCCTGCAAAAAGAAATATGACACAGGCTATTAGAAAATGTAAGTCAACTGTCGCATCTCTTAAAAGAAAGTAGGGGAATGTTATGAATAAACTATTACATACATCATCATCACCTCATGTACGTGATCAAACAGATACAACACGTATTATGATTGATGTCATTATCGCATTGATGCCTGCAACACTCTATGGAATTTATCAATTTAAGTTAAATGCAGCACTTATTGTCGTTTTATCAGTGCTTACTTGTGTATTATCTGAATATCTATTTGAATACTTTATGAAGAAGGCTATTACAATCAAGGATTGTTCTGCGATTGTAACAGGACTCATTCTTGCATTAAATCTTCCATCCACTGTTCCTTTATGGATACCAGTCATAGGCGCTCTATTTGCGATTATTATCGTAAAACAGTTATATGGTGGGTTAGGACAGAATTTTATGAATCCTGCTTTAGCTGCACGCTGTTTCTTGCTTATTTCATTTACTGGACGAATGACAAATTTCGTCTTTGATGGTGTCACTACTGCAACGCCACTCGCAATTCTTGAAACGAGATCTCATTATGACTTGTTCCGTCTATTTATCGGTACAACAGCTGGGACTATTGGTGAAACATCCACTCTGATGATTTTACTAGGTGGCGCTTATATGTTAGTAAAAAGAGTCATTAAACCAACTATACCAGTGGCTTATCTTCTTTCTTTCTCACTCTTTACTCTTATTTTTTCACCATTCCGTTTTGATTTCTATTATCTCGCATGTCAGTTATGTGGTGGAGGTTTAATGCTTGGATGCTTCTTTATGGCCACTGATTATGTAACAACACCTATTAATTTTGAAGGCCAGATTGTCTTTGGTGTTTTAATAGGAATACTCACTGGTTTATTTAGATTCTTTGGGACAACTACAGAAGGTGTTTCTTATGCGATTATTCTAGGAAATCTTGTTGTACCTCTTATTGAGAAATATACACTTCTCTATAAAACAAAGAAGGCGGTGGTATCATGAATATAAAGAGAATCATCAAGGATACATGCATCTTATTTATCATTACTATTGTATCTGGTTGTCTCCTTGGTTTTGTTTATAATTCTACAAAAGATAAAATAGCCGCAAAACAAGAAGAAACAAAGATTCTTGCCTATAAGCAGGTTATGAGTGAAGCAGATGATTTCAAGGCTGATTACAGTAAACTCATTCAACAAAGCCCAAAGCTTCTTACAAAAGATTATGGAAAGAATGGTATTGAAATCACCAATGCTTTAGGGGCTTATAAAGATAATAAATTACAAGGCTATGTCATTCAGGTGACTGATAAAGATGGCTTTGGTGGTGAAATAGAACTTATTATTGGAATTGATTTAAACAAACAGATTAAAGGCGTAGAAATCTTATCTATTAATGAAACAGTAGGGCTCGGTATGAACGCGAAGAATGAATCTTTTAGATTACAATATTTGAATAAGAAGGTGGATTCATTTGTCATAACTAAAACAGGTAAAGAGAAAGATAATGAAATTGATTCTCTTTCTAGTGCCACTATTACTTCTAAAGCAGTCACAAATGGTGTCAATGGTGCCCTTGATTTCTATGATCTGTTGAAAGGAGATGGACAACGTGAATAAATATATCAAACCTGTTTATAATGGCATTATTAAAGAAAATCCTACATTTGTCTTAATGTTAGGTATGTGTCCAACTCTTGCTGTCACAACTTCAGCTATGAGTGGGATGGGTATGGGACTTACGACAATGGCTGTACTTATTATGAGTAACTTTGTGATTTCCGCATTACGTAAGATTATTCCTGAACGTGTTAGAATTCCAGCTTATATAGTTATCGTGGCAACTCTTGTGACTGTTGTACAGCTCCTATTACAGGCAAATCTTCCATCTTTATATGATACATTAGGTATTTATATTCCTCTTATTGTGGTTAACTGTATTATTCTAGGCCGTGCAGAAGCATTTGCATCTAAGAACAATCCTATTCTTTCTATATTAGATGGTGTAGGTATGGGTTTAGGATTTACTTTAGCCCTTACTTGTATTGGACTCGTGAGAGAACTTTTAGGTGCTGGTACTGCTTTTGGTTATACAATCATGCCAAAAGCCTATGAACCTATTTCTATTTTTATCATGGCTCCAGGGGCATTCTTTGTCTTATCCATGCTAACCGCAATACAAAATAAATTAAAACTACCAAGCGCAACCAACATTGAACATTCTTCTACACTTGAATGTGGTGGAGATTGCACACATTGTCATGGTATTACTTGCTTTGAAGAATATAAGAAGGAGGCGCAGAAATAATGAAAACATTACTTTTAACTTTAATTAGTGTCTCTTTAGTCAATAACGTTGTTTTATCTCAATTCTTAGGTTTATGTCCATTCTTAGGTGTTTCTAAGAAAATAGAAACAGCAGCAGGTATGGGAGGCGCCGTTATATTTGTTATTACGATTGCTTCAGCTGTCACTTCGCTTCTTTATCGATTATTAGTGAAATTCCATGTAGAATATCTAGAAACAATTGCATTTATTCTTATTATTGCAGCACTTGTCCAATTAGTAGAATTATTCTTAAAGAAATATTCACAAGGGCTGTATCAGTCTCTAGGGGTTTATTTACCACTGATTACAACAAACTGTGCCGTACTTGGCGTGGCTTTGACGAATGTGCAGAATCATTATAATTTCATTACAAGTGTTGTCGCTGGTTTTGGAACATCTGTAGGATTCACTCTATCTATTATTATTCTTGCAGGAATTAGAGAAAGAATAGAAGATAATGATATTCCTCATAGCTTCAAAGGGTCTCCTATTGTATTGATTACTGCAGGTTTGATGGCCGTTGCCTTTATTGGCTTTTCAGGTTTGATTTAAAGGGGGAGAATGAATATGAAGTCAATTATGATTGCAACTCTCCTTGTTGGTTTGATAGGGCTATTTATTGGAATAGTTCTTGGTATTGCGAGTGAGAAGTTTAAGGTTGTTGTAGATGAAAAAGAGCAGAAAATCAGATCTGTTCTTCCAGGTAATAACTGTGGTGCTTGTGGTTATCCGGGATGTGATGGCTTAGCTCATGCCATTGCGCAAGGAGAAGCACCTAGTAATCAATGTCCTGTAGGAGGTAATGAAGTAGGCGCAAAGATTGCCTCTATTTTAGGACAGCAAGCACAGGTAAGTACACGTTATACAGCCTTTGTGAAATGTAAAGGAACTTGTGATAAAGTCACACCTGTATCTGATTATTCAGGTATTAAAGATTGTTTAAGTGCTGCATTAGTACCAGGTAAAGGTGGTAAGATGTGTACTTCAGGCTGTATTGGTTTAGGAAGCTGTGTACAGGCTTGTGATTTTAATGCAATCCATATTATAAATGGTATAGCTGTTGTAGATAAGGAAAAATGTAAAGGATGTCAGAAATGTATGGAAGCATGTCCTAATCATCTGATTGAAATGGTACCTTATGATGCAATACATCGTGTTCAATGTAATTCTCATGATAAGGGTCCAGTTGTCACTAAAAGCTGTCAATCAGGTTGTATTGGCTGTCGTTTATGTACAAGGGTATGTCCAAATGGAGCGATTACTGTCGATGATTTCTTAGCACATATAGATTATTCTAAATGTACAAATTGTGGGGCATGTGTAGAAAAATGTCCTAGAAAAGTCATTCAATAAAAAAATCCCTTTATTGGGATTTTTTAAGAGTGCTTGAAGTGTGTTGTATAAGTGATTTGATTATTTGTATCAATAAAGCATGCTTCTACATCGTCTAGTGACTCAGTGAGTGCTTTACCTTTTTCGAGTCCTAAAGAGAAACATACAGTACTTAATGCATCACCCTGCATTGAAGAAGGGGATACAATAGTAACACTAGCAAGCCCGTTATCATAACTATAACCCGTACGAGGGTTTAAAATATGATGATAAATATGATGGTTCACTTTCATCTGTCGTTGATAAATGCCACTTGTTACAACTGATTTATCTTCTATTTTAGTACTTATAATAGATTCATTTGTTTTTTGAGGATTGGTGATTCCAATACGATATCCTTCTGTCATCTTATCTCCGACACATAGGATATTACCGCCAAGATTAATCAAGGCATTATTGACTTTATGTTGGATTAAATACTCTTTAAGTTTATCTGCGATATATCCTTTCGCTATTGCACCTAAATCTATCATTGTATCAGGATTCTTATAGAGTATTCTTTTGTAATCACAGATAATATTTTGATAGTTGACTGATTGAAGACTTTCTTTTATGAGAGTTTCATCGGGTAAAATTGCTTTAGCACTTTTGAAATCCCACAAAGAACTGACAGCACCAATCGTAATATCAAAAGTACCTTTTGATAACTCACTATAATAAAGTCCCTGTTTAATGACAGAGGCGAGTTCATTAGAAATAGTTTGATATTGGGTTTTATTCTTATTATGATTAATTTGATAGAGTTCACTAGAAGTATTTGTGGTAGAGAAGATCAGCTCATATTTCTTACATAAATCAAAGCAGTTATTTAGAATCTTTTTTGAAGATGAATCATATAAAGTAATAGAGACAATTGTATCTAAACAGAACTTTTTCTGAGTAATGGGTTCATTATTAGGCTTACAGCCACTAAGTAAAGAAAAACATAGGATAAGTGAAAGTATTCTTTTCATAAAGCACCTCCTTATTCTATTATACAAGGAGGAAATAATGAAAAACAGAAAATATGATATTTATGTGTTGACTGTTTTATTGATTGTAGCTGCTGCTTGTTTTCTTCTTCGTCCTCAGTCAAAAAGTAATATAATTAAAATTACTTTAAACAAAGAAGTTTATGGCTATTATGATCTAAATAAAAATCAAACAATACATATTAATAAAGAGAATACATTAAAAATAGAAAATCACAAAATAAGAATGATTTCAGCTACCTGTCCAGATCATTTATGTATCAAGCAGGGGACAATTAATAAAAAGGGGCAGAGTATCATCTGCCTTCCTCATAAACTCATTGTAGAGGTGGTGTCAGGAGGTGAAAACAAACAGGATGATCAAGCATACTAGAGTCAGACAATTGTGCTTTCTTGCAATATTTTGTACTATATCTATCATATTGAATTATATAGAAATGTTGTTTCCTATTTATTTAGGAATCCCTGGCGCAAAACTTGGTTTAGCCAATATTGTATCTTTGACTATTCTTTTATGCTTTGGATTTAAATATGCAGTCGGTGTCGCATTGCTTCGTATCTTTATTATAGGAATCACATTCACAAATCCTTATATGATGCTTTATAGCTTAGCTGGAGGCCTTCTTTCTATTAGTATTATGGCATTGATGGTAAAGACACATCTCTTCTCAAATATCGTTGTCTCTATAATAGGAGGCGTATCTCATAATATAGGGCAGTTACTTGTTGCCTTTGTCTTCTTTTCTACCTCTGCCTTTGTCTATTATCTTCCATATCTGATATTACTTGGTATTGTATCAGGCACGGTGGTAGGAATAATCGCACAAATCATATATATTAAAATAAAAAGGCATATTATTGGGTAAAATATGGGAGTGAAACATTTCCATATTATTTTGTATATGTTATTATAAGGCGGTATGTTTAAAAGAAGGGTGAAATTATGAAAGAACGTGAACAATTTAAATCGAGAATAGGCTTCCTGCTTCTTTCTGCAGGATGTGCTATTGGTATTGGAAATGTATGGAGATTCCCTTATGTTGTAGGACAAAATGGTGGAGGAATCTTTGTCTTCTTCTATTTGATTTTCTTGCTTCTTATTGGTGTTCCGATTCTAAGCATGGAATTCTCTGTGGGACGTGCAAGTGCTAAAAGTCCAGTTAAAGCTTATCAAACTTTAGAAAAGCCAGGACAGAAGTGGCATTTACATGGTTATGTTGGGTTATTAGGTAACTTCTGTTTAATGATCTACTATACTACAGTGTCAGGATGGATGTTGAACTATTTCTATAAGTTCTTAACAGGTGGATTTACAGGAGTCAAAACATCTCAGGTTGCATCAGTTTTCCAGAATGTATTATCTAGTCCATCTCAGAATGTATTCTGGATGATAGTAGTTGTTGTTATTGGTATGTTAGTATGTTCAATGGGATTACAGAATGGTGTAGAAAGAATTACAAAAGTCATGATGATTGGCTTACTTGGACTCATTGTAGTTCTTGCAGTACATGGGTTAACACTTGATAATGCGATGGCAGGTGTTAAATTCTATTTATATCCAGACTTTAATAAAATCAAACATATTGGCTTATTAAATGTGATTGTAGCGGCAATGAACCAGTCTTTCTTTACTTTAAGTATCGGTATTGGTTCAATGGCGATATTCGGTAGCTATTTAAAGAAAGATAAAACTCTTTTAGGGGAAGCAGTGAATGTTGCAGTGTTAGATACATTTGTCGCTATTGTGGCAGGTCTTATCATCTTTCCAGCATGTTTCTCATTTGGAGTAAATCCTGACAGTGGCCCTAGTCTCATCTTTATTACTTTGCCTAATGTCTTTTTATCAATGACAGGAGGTAGAATCTGGGGTGCTCTATTCTTCCTATTTATGGCTTTCGCATCATTATCTACAGTCATTGCAGTATTTGAAAATATTATTGCCTGCACAATGGAATTATGGAACATCACAAGAAAGAAATCAGTAATCATTAATTTAATTCTTATTACTGTATTCTCATTACCTTGTGCTTTAGGTTTTAATGTCCTTGACTTCTTGCAGCCTCTTGGCAGTGGTTCAACAATATTAGATTTAGAAGACTTTATCGTAAGTAATCTTCTCTTACCACTTGGTTCTCTTGTTTATTTATTATTCTGTACATCTCGCTTAGGATGGGGATTCAAGAATTATCAAACAGAAGCCAATATGGGTGATGGTCCTAAGATTCAGAACTGGATGCAGGGTTATCTTACAATTATATTGCCTATTGCGGTCATATTCGTATTTATCAGCAGTTTGATTTAAACAGTGGATTCCACTGTTTTTTTCTTTAGAGAATTCTTCTTAATATGAGTATAATATAAATAGAGAGAGAAAGGAGGCTTTTTATGACAAAGCAACAATATCAATTATGGATTTTAGAACATCAATCAGATGATTATATTTTAGAAAGAAAGAATGAAGATCTTATACAGCTTGATACATCCTATGCAGTAGCTTCTGTACAGTTTTCTTCTATTGAAGACAATACACTAGTAGAAATTTCTATTGTTTCAAAGAAGGATGAGCGTACTAAATTTTATCTTCATTTTGAATTGAAGGAAGAAGAACATGCTAAAAAACTCTTTGATGAGATGGTTGAAACGCTGATTCGCTTAAAGGGCGAAAAGAAAGTCAGAGTATTATTATCTTGTTCTGCTGGTTTAACAACTTCGATGTTTGCATCTATGCTTACTGAAGCGGCTGCTACGCTAGGATTGGATTATGAATTCAATGCAGTGAGTTGTATGAATATTTATGAAGAGGCGGATCATTATGATTTAATACTGATTGCACCTCAGATTGGTTATATGCTGAATCGTTTAAGAAGCAGTCTCCCCGATCATCTTATTCTACAGATACCTACAGCTTATTTTGCATCCTATAATACAGGAGAAACAATACAGTTTATACAAAAATCATTGGATGATTATTGTAGAAAGAAAAACGATAATAAGAAAAAAATATGTCATTGTAAGAAATCTCAAAAGCGTATTTTATCCATTGTTATTCAAATCAATAAAAATAAGCAGCGTATCTCTTATCGTCTTTATAATAAGAATGAGGTACTAGATGAAAATCTGATTATCAAACCTACCTATAGAATTCAGGATCTTTATGATATTATTGATACACTCTTATTAAAGTACACTTTTATTGATTGTATTAGTATTGCGACACCAGGTATTGTGAATGATAATAAGCATTTTGTAGAGGCTTATACAGGAAGTATCATTGATATTCATGAATTATTTGAAGAAAAATATCATATAAGTACATATGTATTTAATAATGCGAATGCTGCCTGTGTGGGCTTTTCTTTAGAGCATCCTGAATATTCTCATATTATTTTCCATTCTCAGCCATTTGGTGTTGGTCATGGAGGACAGGGAATCATTGCTAATAAGATGCTTCTTACAGGATATAAAGGTATTGCAGGAGAGTTAAGGTATTATCTTCATCGTATGCAGTTGTCTGATGATGAAAATAAGCTGATCTGGACAGAAGCAGGGGCTTTAGAAGTTGTTACAAAAGCTTTATTACCTTCTATTATTACAATAGGACCAGAGGCAGTGGCTATCAGTTGTCGTATGACGCCGGATATGAAGGAAATAAAGAAGACACTTTCTTCTTTCATCCCAGAAGAATATCTTCCAGAATTTTATTCTATTCAGGATCCTATTCCTTATATGCTAGATGGTCTTGCTCATCTTGCTGATGAAATAATTTAAAGACTATGAAAAGAAACCGTATAGAACATGTGAAGAAATATAGTATGCTTTCTCTTGTAGAAGATTTAGGCTTTACTCTTGTTTATGAGAGTTCTAATTACTATCATCTTGAGGAACATGATTCATTAAAAATCAGAGTAAATATCAATAGATTCTATTGGTATTCAAAAGGATTTGGGGGAGACACGATTACATTATGCCAGACATTGGGTTTAGAAAAGAATCCAGAATTTCATTCTTTTATTTATACGATTCTTTATCTGGAAATGAGAATGTATAAGAATCCTCATCATGAATTTAAAAAGATTAAAAGACAAGAGAGAAAACTCTATTTACCACGTAAAGATATTAATAATAAGAAGGTCTATTATTATTTATATGAAAGAGGCATTAGTCTCAATATTATTGATTATTTTATTGATCATGATTATCTCTACCAGGAAGCAGTGCACCATAATCTTGTCTTTGTATCTTATAAAGGAAGTCAACCAGTATTCATAAGTAAAAGGGGAAGTGTGATAAATAATCGTTATATGCGTGAGCAGGCAGGAAATGATTATAACCATTGCTTTTATATATCGCATAACTCATCACTGCTTATTGTGACTGAATCTATTATTGATATGATGTCTCTAATGACTCTTACAAATAACTTTAAGAAGTATGATTATCTATCACTTAATTCTGTCTCTCATTATCGTGCACTCTTTTATCATTTAGAACATCAACCAATAGAAAGAGTCCTATTAAGATTAGACAATGATCAAGCAGGAAGAGGGGCAGTTCATACAATCGTTGATATTTTAAATAAGAACTATCCCTCTATTGAAATAGATATAGCCTATCCTTATAGGCATAAAGATTGGAATGATTATCTTGTTTATGGTATTAAGCAAAAAGAAAATGATATAATTGTATTCTAGAGAGGATGAGATACATGAAACTTATATTAAAACAAAAGATCTTTAGTTTGATGGATAGTTATAATATCTATGATGAACATGATCAGGTTGTCTATACAGTAAGCAGTCGTCTTTCATGGGGTCATAAATTAGACGTATATGACCCATCAGGTTATTGTCTAGCAACCATTAAAGAAGAAATATTCACATTCATGCCAAGATTTAGTATCTACATAGATGATCATTATATCGGTTCATTCCAAAAGAAAATCAGTTTCTTATTTCCTAGATATGTCCTAGAATTTAATGATTGGGTCATTGATGGAGATTTCATGAATTGGAATTATAGTATAAATGATTCTGATCATGAGATAGCAACTATATCAAAAGAATTATTTCATTTTACTGATGTCTATGTCATTGATGTTCATAATAGCCAGGATGCACTTTATGCATTGCTTGTAGTACTAGCAATAGATGCTGAAAAGTGTTCAGCCTCAAATAACTAAAAAAAAGAAGCCGAGGCTTCTTTTCTTATGCATCAGAACGGGCAAATTTATTCTTCATAGTAAAGCTTAATTCATCTAAGACAAGATGTAATGTCTTTGAAGTTTCCTTCTTCAACATATCAGCTGCCTTTTGATTGGCTTCATGTCTTAGCTCTGTTTTTCTTGCTTCATCTGTTTCTTTTTCAATTAGTTCATCATATGTATGAATAATATGATGTGAATGAGATTGTACCACTCTTTGATAACGTTCAATATGGATGGCTGATTGTTTATCACATGCATCAGCCATAGCTCCTATAAGTCTATTGGCCCAATAGAAGTTATCAGTAGATACTTCGCCTGTTGTATTACTGTAATATTCAGGTACGGTATCAATATGAATATATAATGGAACAAGTGTATTGAATACATTTGAACCAAATGTAAACCATTCAATAGGTTCCTGTCCCTGTCTTACCTGTAATACAGATAAGAAGTCGTTTCTATTGATTCCTACAGGACGTAATGCACCTTTATTAGATAAATCTCCACGCGTAATATATGGATCATAACGCGTATTCTGGAAATGCGTGGATAATGCATATTTTACATCTTCAACAGTAATCTTTCTTTCAGGTACCATAGTCCAAGGAATATCATCAGAAAATGGTGTAAAGTCTGCATTTTCTCCATCCCATTTATAAGTACGTGGATTTAAATAACGTCTAATAAACCAATCACGTGGTGTGTTATAGACATGATCTGAATCATCATGTGAACCAAATGCATAACGTGCATTAAATGAATCATCTAGATTTAAACATAAATGATTCTTTTCAATAAATTCCTTTAAATCATCACTACATAAATGATTTTCTTTAGTAGTAAAAGCGTCCTTTAAATCAAATGTATCAATACCTAACTGGTTAGGCATTACAACATAAGCATCATCAGGTACTCTTCTTGCAATCCAATGATGACCACCAATAGTTTCTAACCACCAGATTTCATCATGATCAGAGAAGGCAATTCCGTTCATTTCATATGTTCCATACTTTTCTAGTAATGAACCAAGTCTTAAAACACCTTCTCTTGCACTATGAATATAAGGTAATACAAGATAGACAATATCTTCTTCACCAATACCGCCTGGTGTATTTGTTTCTTCATCATATTCTACAAGTGGATCAGCCCCTAATACACGAGGATTAGAAGTGATTGTTTCTGTCGCTGTCATTGCGACTTCGGCTTCATTAATTCCACTTGCTGCCCAGATACCTTCACCTTTTAAGGCATTTGGCATCGCAGTATATCTCATTGGATTATCAGGTAATTGAATCTTTAAATGAGATAATACTGTTTCATATTCTCTTTTTTGTTGTTCTGGATGAATCACTGCAAGTTTCTTTGGTGTAAATCTTGTAGATTGTGAATCATCATTTCTTGCGATTAAGGTAGAACCATCATAAGATGCATTCTTACCTACTAGTAATGTCGTACATGGCATACATTCTCTCCTCCTTGTAGACTTTATTATAGACCCTAAAGTAAAATAATTCAGCACATATGTGCAACCAAATGGAGGAAATCATCGTATTAATAGTGAAGGGAGGAAAATATCATGACAATAGAAGATGTAATTGATACCTATGGGGATATGGTGACTCGCATTTGTATCATGAATTTGAGAAATAGTGATGACGCGAAAGACTGTTTTCAAGAAGTTTTCATTAAACTCTATAAGCACGGCATAATAGAAGACCATGATTATCTAAAACACTGGCTGATTCGTGTCACAATCAATACATGTAAAGATTATCGTCGTGTTTTCTATAAGAAGACAATTAATATAGAAGATGTGCTTATACAAGATGAGAAGAAGGATTATGTATTGCTTCCTGTGATATTAGATATGCCAACGCGTTATAAGAATGTACTTTATCTATATTACTATGAAGGATATAAAACAGATGAAATTGCAGAAATATTAAAGATGAATATCAATACAGTGAAATCAAGATTAAAAAGAGGAAGGGAGATACTAAAGAAGAAAGTGGGTGAGGATGATGAATAAATGGAAGGAATTTGATGATATTCATACGCCAGAAGATTGGAAGAAGATCACATATACACAAAAGAAAAAACATTATTCATTTTCTATGGTTTTAACTGCTGTTATTGTATGTATTTCTTTAATAACTGTCAGTGCATTTCATTCTGATATGTCAGAATGGCTGACAAATCACTTTTCTAAAGAGGATATTCATCCTGTTGAGAATGTGGCTTTTAAGGATATCAGCTGGGTTGAGGCTCCTTTTGGATATACATATACCAAGGATGATAAAATAAAAAATATTTATCTTATGCATCATAATCAAATCAAACTACAAAAACCACGTACATATAAGGGTGTTTATAAGAAACCATTCTCTTTTAAGTATGTGCGTTATCACCATGATATTTTCATGTATGATTTTTCAGAAAACATATGGTATGGTGTTAATCGTATATTTAACAATACTGTCTATTTATCTACAAAAGAGAATGATATCATTGCCTTGAATATGAAGACAGGAAATATTGAAGCAATAACCACTGATCATCGTTCTGTAAATCCATACCTATCACCTCATGGACGTTATCTATTTATTAATAAGCAGGATGAGTATTGGACAATCTATGATACAGTCAATAAGACAGAAAAGATTGTGCCTGATATATGTGGGTATGCTTTATCAAATGAACATTCATTTTATGGTGATGATTATATTATTACTTATGGTGATGATTATACGATTGTGATTGATTGTGCAACGCAGAAGGTGGTTGAAAAATGGAATGGTATTACTGAATTTGCGTCTGCATTTGAATTAGTAGATAATACAATCATTAATCATGTCACTAGAAAGAGTTGTGAAATAAAGGAAGAAAATTATCGTATAAAAATTGCAAGTTCTACAAGTCAATATCTTCTTATCACAAATGAAAATGAAGATTCTTTCTATGATAAGCATGTCAATTATTATCTCTATGATATTCAAAAGAATAGCTATGTCCCATTATCTTTACCATTTAAAAATGGTGTTGATATTTCACTCTATGAATATGAAGGAGAAAACAAATTGATCATCTATGATGATAAACAAAGCTATTTAGTCAATCTTCAATCATTGTTCCAATAGAAAAGCGGGGGAGTTCAAAAACTAAATTCCCTCGCTTCATTATTTATTTAAAATCTTTTTTACTACATTCGCAGGTGCAAATTCATAATCAAGGAATTCCATTTCAAATACACCTTGACCTTGAGTCATAGAACGAAGATCAACTGCATAGTTCATCACTTCACTCATAGGCGCTTCTGCAATAATCTTAATTAATCCATCTTCAAATACATCAGAACCGATGACTCTCGCACGTAATGTATTTAAATGACTCATAATATCACCTGTAAACTCATCATCAATAATAACCTTCATCTTCATATATGGTTCAAGTAATGCAGGTTCTGCCTTAGGCATCGCTTCCTTGAAGCACATAGATGTTGCAGTCTTAAAGGCCATTTCAGAAGAGTCAACAGAATGATAGGCACCATCAATAAGAGTTGCTTCAATACCTAATACTGGATAACCACCTAAGCATCCTGCTTTTACACTTTCAATAAGTCCCTTTTCAACAGCAGGGAAATAAGTACGAGGTACAGCACCACCAAATACTTCTTCCTTAAAAATATAAGGCTTATCATAATCACGAGAAGGTTTGAAAGTAATTTCTACTTCACCAAACTGTCCATGACCACCAGATTGTTTCTTATATCTTGTTCTTTGAGTCACTTCCTTTTTGATTGTTTCACGATAAGGAATCTTGACATCTTCAAACTTTGCTTCTACCTTAAATCTTGCTTTTAATTTATTAAGCACTGTATCAAGATGAATATCACCAATACCAGATAAGCATTGTTGCTTTGTTTCTTCGTTATATTCATAAACTAAAGTAGGATCCTCTTCGAGTAATCTATTAATCGCATTCGCAATCTTTTCTTCATTGCTCTTACCAAGAGGTACAATAGCTTTCTTATAATATGGTTTAGAATATTCTGTATCAGGAATAAGGATAGGAGAACGTGGATCACATAATGTATCATTTGTATGACATGTAGTTGAACGTGTAAATGCACCAATTTCCCCTGCATGAAGTTTATCTACTTCAATCAAGTTTTTACCCATAGGCTGATAAATCTTCACAATCTTTTCATCTTCTTTTTCTTTTGGATTATAAAGAGTCATACCTGCATATAAAGTACCACTTGTTACTTTGAAATAAGAAGTCTTACCTACAAATGGGTCAGTGATTGTCTTGAAGACAAATAAGCTTGTAGGCGAATCTTCATTACATTCTAAGATCTTTTCATCATCTTTCTTTAAATCCTTTACAATAAGTGCATTCTTTGGATGATTGGCTGAATCAAAGAAAGCACACATAGAATTCAAGATAATACTAATACCAATACGATCAGTACCACAAAGTACAGGAATCAAACTACCATCAGTTACACCCTGTCTTAATGCATTAGAAATCTCTTCTTTTGTGAAAGGTTCTTCTTCTAAATATTTTTCAAGTAATTCATCACTTGTATTCGCCACGGCTTCATCAATCATTGCCTTGATTGGTAATACTTCATCCATCATATCTTCAGGAATAGGGGCAACATGCGTCTGACCATTTTCAAACATACGTCCTTCCATCTTTGCAACATTGACATAACCAACCATCTTATTATTATCCATGATTGGTACCTGTATTGGGGCAATACCCTTACCATAAGTATCCTTTAACTGCTGAAGCTTTGTAGGATAATCACTATTTGGATTATCTAATCCATTAATATAGATGATCTTACCTTTATCTCTTGCCTTATACATTGCCTGTTTGGTACCTGCTGAAATACCCGCATAACTTGGACAAATAATTAAAGCAGATTCACAAACAGATAAAGCAGCTTCTGTTTCACCTACGAAGTCAAAAGTACCAGGAACATCTATTAAATTAATCTTACAGTTATCCCATTCAATCGGAACGATTGATAAATTAATAGAAGACTGACGTGCAATCTCCTCAGCACTATAGTCACTAATTGTATTACCACTTTGGATATTACCAATCTGACCAATTGATCCAGCGCGGTAAGCCATAGTTTCTACTATACTTGTTTTACCACATCCAGAATGTCCTAAAACAGCTACATTTCCAATTTCGTGCGCATGATAATCTCTCATAAACATCTACCACCTTTCTAATGCACTTCTATGTAATGTAAATCTATAGAAATATTTTATCATACATCATTTTAATAATGGAAAATAATCACTGTTTTAAAAAAAGTTTTCTAAAATAAGGAGTGAAAGGTTATAATTGAAATGAAAGTACTTTGGTAAATAGATTATAACTGTATCATATTTACAAGATAATGATATGTGAAAAAGAGTTCTTTGTAACAATCGTGCTCGTGATAGCGCATCCATGGACTTACATTTTAAATTGTGTAAAATAGTACCTGTACAAGAGTTACGCCGACTCTTGAAAGGGAGGAAATTAAATGGACGCTTTTGCTGATAAGCTAGGACGTGTCGGTGCTTGGTGTGGTCAGAATAAGTACTTGAATGCAATCAAGAATGCATTCCAGAACTTTATGCCAGCTACAATCTCAGGTGCCGTTGGTGTTCTTTGGACAAACGTTTTAGTAAATGATTCAACAGGTTTAGGTGCTTTATGGTCTCCAATTATGGTTCTTAAAGTTCTTAACCCAATTTTTACTGCAATGCAGTATGCTACAATCTCATGTATTACTATTGGTATTACTATGCTACTTGCTTCTGAAATTGCTGAAGCAAATGGTGAAACTGGTGCTTTCCCAGCTGTATTAGGCTTCGTCTTATGGATGATGGTAACTCCAACTTCATTTGCTGCAAAAGATTTATCTGCTTCTTTCATCGATAAAGCTGGTAAATCTCATGGTTATACTTTAGGTAAATTTATTAATGTGACTGGTGAAGCTGCTAAGCATAAAATTTCAGCTGATAGCTTTACTTACAGTGGTATTTTAAATAACTACACTGCTGCAACTGGTTTATTCACAGGTTTAATTGTTGCAATCGTTGGTATGGAAATCTACAACATGTTCCGTAAGAATGATTCATTAAAGATCAAGATGCCTGAACAGGTTCCACCTGGAGTTGCTCGTGCATTCGAAGTATTAATTCCAACTTGCTTAACTGCAATCATTATTGGTGCAGTAGGATTAGTATGTCAGTTAGCTACTGGTTCTGAATTAAACGCATTTATCTTTAATGTCGTTCAGAAACCATTACAGAGCTTAATTGGTAACAACATCTTTGCAGTTGCTATTCTTTATGTAATTATCTCATTATTCTGGTGCGTAGGTATTCATGGTAACAACATGGTTTCTGCTGTTAAGGAACCAATCTTCAGACCATTACTATATGCTAACACAGCTGCATTTACTGCAGGTGCTGCTCAGAAGGATATTCCATATGTAATGAACTTAACTATGTTACAGATGTTTGGTGAATTCGGTGGTTCTGGGGTTACAATCGGTTTAGTAATCGCAATTCTTATCTTCTCTAAACGTGAAGATAACAGAACTATCGCTGGTATCTCTGTTGTTCCAGGCTTATTCAACATCAACGAAACTATGACATTTGGTGTGCCTCTAGTATTGAACCCAATTCTAGACATTCCATTTATCATTGCTCCAGTAGTTACACTTGTTGTAGGTTATCTATTAGTTTCTAGTGGATTCTGTCCTAAGATCGTACTTGAAGTACCTTGGACAATGCCACCAGTATTCTTAGGATTCTTATGTACAGGTGGTAGCCCAATGGGTGCAGTATCACAGTTAATCGTTATCGCATTATCTGT
The DNA here is from genome assembly GCF_014306455.1 of Catenibacterium faecis. Lineage (NCBI taxonomy): Bacteria > Bacillati > Bacillota > Erysipelotrichia > Erysipelotrichales > Coprobacillaceae > Catenibacterium > Catenibacterium faecis. The sequence continues at coordinate 44,264 of NZ_JACRWG010000001.1, read as the reverse complement.
TGTAATCTATACACCATTCTTGATTGCTTACGAAAAGTATCAGGCTAAACAGTCTGAGGCTGAATAATCAATCATTTCTAGGTACTTTCTAGGCGGGAAAGTACCTTTTTATGCGTATAAGGGAGGAAAAGTTATGTTATTAGATGAACTTATAGAATCTGGAGGAAACCTTCAGGAAGGTATTGAATTAAATACAAAACTCAGTGATGCTGAAAAATCAATCTGTCAGTATATTATCGAACATTTAGATCAGGTGCCTTATATGTCTTCAAGAGAATTAGCGCGTTTGACTTATTCTAATCCAACATCTATATTGAGACTCTCTAGAAAGTTCGGTTATGCCAATTTTAATGACTTTAAATTTGATATTGTATTAAAACTACGCGATATGCATATGCCTAAAGTAGAACTTGACAAAAATGATAGTGGACTTGAATGCATTAATAAAACAGCGCAACTTTATGATAATGTAATCGCACGCACAAAAAATAATATATCACTTGCACAATATGATGAAATTATTGATGTATTAAATAAATGTGAGGCAATTGATATTATTGCGACAGATATGAACGCAGATATTGCGCATTATGCGCAACATATTTTGATGCCAATTGGTAAACCAATTCATGTTTATGAAAATCAGGACTTACAGGTACATGCTAGTCTAAATGTTCCATCAACTCATGTTGTTATCTTGGTCACTAAAACTGGCTTTAAACGACATATTCTGGATAATGCACGTATATTATGCCGTAGAGGTATTACAACTATTGCTATTACACCAGATGATAAAGGACCAATCTCTAAATGTGTCACATATATAATCAAGGCAGAAAGCAATGAGACACTTATGAAATTACGAGATGTTATTTTCAGTATTTCTACTAAGTTTATCTTTGATTTATTCTTTACATCTTTATGTGCTATCAACTATGAGAATACATTGAATTCTGATGAATTTTACAATAAAACTGTTGGTTAAAACAAATAAAAAGGATTGAGCCATTTGACTCAATCCTTTTGCTTTTACTGAATTGTATCTAAGATATCCTTCATTTTCTTTGCTAGACCTTTAGTCTTTTCTACTGATAATGAACAGATAGCGACACGAATACCAAGATTAACCTTTACAGTAAAGATATTGTTTGCCATTAAAGCTTCATGATATTTATCACGAGTTTCATTATCCATAGCAAGTGTAACGAAGAAACCTTCTTTATATGGGTAATACTTTAATCCTACTTCATCTGCTTCAGAAGTAAAGATATCTCCTCTTTCTTTTAATAACTTCACATATTTTAATCTTTCCTGATCATATTCTTCACCATGGTTATCTAATACATCTACAAATGTTTCCATTGCCCCATTGTTGATATTTGACCAAGTTGCACGAGCATTCTTTTCAAATACGATCTTTACCTGATTCACTGATTCTTTCTTCTGACCTAAGATGATTGCTGCACCACATCTTAAACCATAGCTTGTCATTGACTTAGATAATGAGAATGAAACAACCACAATCACATTATCGCTGATCTTGTCAAACTGACCAAAATAAGTCTTAGCTTCTTTTTGACGGCTTGAGAAATCAATATAAGCAATATCATTTAATAATACAATAGCATGAGTCTTGCTGCATTCATTTAAGAAAGTAATCACTTCATCCCATTCTTCATGAGTTAAAGAATAACCAGTAGGGTTATGACATGGGTCATTGATAACAATCACTAACTTATTCTGCTTCTTCATTGTTTCAAGACATGTTTCCTTGAAAGAGGCAATATTGAAATGATCTCCTTCAAATAAAGAATACTTAGCCATTTCAAGATTATGCATCTGAGCCATTAATGCATAACTACCCCATGCAATTTCAGGAAGGATGACAGTCTGACCTTCATCTAAACATTCCTGAATAGTCATAGATACAGCACCAGTTCCTCCTGGAGTTGCCACTACTTCATGTTCAAGATGGCTATTACCATCGAGTACCCAATCATAAGCCTTCTGTCTAAATGTAGGGTTACCAGTAAAGCTTGCTGCATACTTTGCAAGAACCTTATTATCAAGATTCTTTAAAGAATTGAAGACACTGTCCAATGCGACAAGCTGACCTTCTTCATTATATAAAGAACCGATAGTTGCATCTACAACCTGATCAGCTCCATACTTTTCTTTCGCTTCCTTTGCTTTCGCAACAATAGTAAATACTGTATCTACTATTGGCTGCTGATTTACGCTATCTTTTACGAAATTCATACGTTATCCTCCGCTTGTTTAGTAATATAGATACTATTCTAATACGCTAATGCATTTGAAACAAGTCAACAAAGCGATATTTCTCATTTGTTTCACAAAATCATTGTATTTTAATGTACATCATTGTACACTATGTATGGCGTTGTTCTCGAACGAGAATAACGGAAAGGAGTTTGTATGAAGGATTGTTATAACCGTACAATTGATTATATGAGAATATCTATTACAGATAGATGTAACTATCATTGTGTATATTGTAATCCAGATAAATTCAAATTTCTTTCACATAATGATATTTTACGCTATGAAGAAATACTAGATATATGCAGAGTGGCAGTAAAACTAGGTATAGTAAACTTCAAGGTGACTGGTGGAGAACCAACGGTAAGAAAAGGATATCTTTCTTTTTTAAGACAGCTCAAACAACTAGAGGGTGTGAGACAGGTAACTCTTACAACCAATGGCTTATTACTAGATGCACGTGCTATGGATGAATTAAAGGACATTGGGATTGATGGCATCAACTTCTCTATAGATACACTTGACTCAAAGAAATATGCTTCTATCTGTGGTAAGGATACACTTGATACAGTATTAAATAATCTTCTCTATGGTGTTTCTATTGGACTCAATATAAAAATCAATGCAGTCGTAGGACCACTTTTTACACAAAGTGATTTAGAAGGCTTGATTGATTTTTGTCAAGATTTACCAGTAAGTCTTCGTTTTATAGAACTCATGCCACTTGGTTCAAATAAAAGAGAAAATAGAATAGAAGAGGTACAGTCATATTTTGCATTACATTATAATATAGAAGAAATCACAGAAAGATTAGGCAATGGTCCTGCACATTATATAAGAATAAAGAATATGAAATGTGTCATTGGCTTTATTGAAGCCTTACATCATAAGTTCTGTCATGAATGTAATCGTGTGCGTTTGTCTAGTACAGGATCATTAAAATTATGCTTATTTCATAAGAATAGTATCGCATTAAAACCTTATATAGGTGACGAAATCAAACTAGAAGAAGTAATGAGAGATGCCATTTATATGAAGCCAGAACAGCACCATTTCGAAGATGAACAAAGTGGTACTGTGATGAATCAAATAGGAGGGTAATATGGAATTTACACATTTTGATGAAGATGGAAACGCCATTATGGTGGATGTATCTGATAAAGAGATTACAAAAAGAACAGCTTATGCAAGAGGGACTATTCAAGTCAATCATGAGATTATTGAGCATATTAAAAATAATACAATAGAAAAAGGAGATGTTCTTGGCGTGGCAAGAATTGCAGGTATTATGGCCGCAAAAAAGACAAGTGATATGATTCCTCTTTGTCATATATTAATGATTACTAATGTCACTGTTGATTTTGAAATAGATGAAGAAATCAATCAGATTCATGCCTTTGCGACAGTGAAATGTAAAGGGAAGACAGGGGTAGAAATGGAAGCATTACACGCAGTAAGTGTTACATTATTAACTATTTATGATATGTGTAAGGCAATTAGTAAAGAAATGGAAATTAAAAATATTCATTTATTAAAGAAAACAGGTGGAAAGAGCGGTGAATTCAATTGGCAGGAAAAATAGAAGCAATTTGTATTAGTGAGAAGAAGGGGACTGAAAAGAAACCTATACAAGAAACTAAAATAATAGAAGATTTTGGCTTAGAACATGATGCCCATGCAGGTAAATGGCATAGACAGGTCAGTTTATTACCTTATGAAGAAAGAGAAGACTTTAAAAGACGTGGTGGAGATGTTGAAGATGGCGCTTTTGGTGAGAACCTTCTTATTTCTGGTATTGATTTTAATGAACTTGTCGTAGGAAGCCATGTTCATATTGGTGAAGTGGATTTAGAAATCACCCAGAGAGGTAAAAGCTGTCATGCTCATTGTCGTATTTATCACCAGGTAGGTGAATGTATTATGCCTCGACTTGGTATTTTCGCAAGAGTCATTCATGGCGGAGTAATTCATTGCGATGATGAAGTGACTTATACACCTCCTACAGATTCACGTATACGTGTTGCTGTGCTTACTTTATCCGATAAAGGCAGTCAGGGACAAAGAGAGGATGAAAGTGGTCCTTATATTAAAAAATATATGGAAGAAAGAGGTTATCGTGTCACATCATTAGATATTCTTCCAGATAATCAGAAAATGATTGAACAGGCACTTATTAATTTAAGTGATCGTTGTGAGAATGATTTAATTTTGACTACAGGAGGTACAGGTTTGTCACTTAGAGATGTGACACCTGAAGCCACTTTAAAAGTGGCCACACGCCTTGTCCCAGGTATTTCTGAAGCGATTCGTTATGAATCTATGAAATATACGAATCGTGCGATGTTATCTCGTGGCGCGAGTGTGATAAGAAACAACACACTCATTATAAATCTTCCAGGAAGTGTCAAGGCAGTGAAGGAGAGTTTAGATATTATTATAGATCCTCTTCATCATGGCTTAGAAATCTTAAAAGGAGATGCACACGATTGTGCAAGAAATGATGATTGATTATTCACCTATATGGATCTCATTTAAATGCGCTGCTTTTTCTATCTTTATCACATTTTTTCTAGGACTTTTTGCAGCAAGATGGATGATGACACTTAAAAATAAAGTCATTCAACTCATCTTTGATGGAATCTTCACACTTCCACTTGTTTTACCACCAACAGTAATGGGTTTCTTCTTATTACTCATCTTTGGTGTCAATCAGCCGATTGGTTCATTTTTCTTAAATGTATTTGGTGTGCGTATCGCTTTTAGCTTTAGTGCCACAGTGATTGCGGCAGTCGTCATCTCTTTTCCCATCATGTATCGCTCTGCAAGAGGAGCTCTCGAACAGGTGGATACAGATTTAGTAGATGCTGCAAGAACACTTGGTATGAGTGAAACAAGTATCTTCTTCAAGGTACTCGTACCTAACGCTTTGCCAGGTATTATCAGTGGTGGTGTATTATCATTTGCGAGAGGTTTGGGAGAATTTGGTGCCACAGCGATGCTTGCAGGTAATATTGTTGGAAAAACACGAACACTGCCTTTAGCTGTTTATAGTGAAGTTGTCAGCAGTGATATGCATAGCGCATCTTTCTATGTTGTTGTTATTATCGCTATATGCTTTACGGCTGTAATATTACTGAATATTTATCAGTTATGGGAGAAGAAAAAGAGAGGTTATTAATATGTTTTTAGAAGTGGATATCTATAAAAAACTAAGTGAATTTGACTTAGATGTTCATTTTAAGATTGATGAAATATGCTTGGGTGTGATGGGGCCAAGTGGCAGTGGTAAAAGTATGACACTTAAATGTATTGCTGGTATAGAAACACCTGATTCAGGAAGAATTGTATTAGACGGAAGAGTACTCTATGATTCTAATCAACATATTAATTTATCACCTCAGGAAAGAAATATTGGATATATGTTTCAGAATTATGCATTATTTCCAAATATGACAGTTTATGACAATATTGCCTCACCTCTTGTAGCCCGCAGACTTGATAAGACTATAATTCATGATTCAGTGATTCGGCTGATGAAGGAGTTGCATATAGAAGGATTAGAAAAGCGTTATCCAAGACAGTTGTCAGGGGGACAGAAACAGCGTGTTGCCTTAGCTAGACTTCTTATTTATAACGCTGAGGCGATTCTTTTAGATGAACCATTCAGTGCTTTGGATGAAGATTTAAAAGGTGAACTCTTAAAAGAGATGAAGACGAAACTAGATGCTTACCATCGACCTGTTGTCTTTGTATCCCATAATAAGGATGAAATCAAAACTTTGAGTCATGAAATGTATATCATAAAAAAAGGAGAAATGATTCATGAAGAAATTAGTTAGTATCTTATGTGCTTTTGCGCTCGTATTCGGTTTAGCTGGATGTGGTCAAGAAAAGAAGCCTGAAAAGAAAGTTACTATTACTATTGCGGCTGCAGCCAGTCTGGAAAAGACTTTTGAAGAAACACTTATTCCTCGTTTTGAAAAGAAATATCCAAATGTGAACGTAAAGGGTGTTTATGACAGTAGTGGTAAATTACAGATTCAGATTGAACAGGGATTAGATGCTGATGTATTCTTTAGTGCAGCCACTAAACAGATGGATAGCTTAGTTGATGAAAAACTTGTTGATTCTAAGAGTGTTGTAAATTTATTAGAAAATAAACTTGTATTAATCAAAGGGAAAGATACAAAAACTGCTGTAAAAGGTATTTCAAACATCACTGATGCGAAGATGATTGCGGTAGGTGATCCTGAAGTAGTACCTGCAGGTCAATATGCGAAAATTGCACTTACTAACGCAAATACTTGGGATGCAATCCAGAATAAGATTTCTTTTGGTGGTAATGTCACTGAAGTATTAAGCTGGGTAGAAAGTGGTAGTGCTGAAGTAGGTTTAGTTTATTCTACAGATGCAGCCAGCAGTTCTAAAGTAACAGTACTTGAAAAAGTTAACAACAATCTATTAGATACACCTGTTATTTATCCAGTAGGACGTGTAACTAAAACTAAACATAAAGAACAAGCAAATAACTTAATCAAGTTCTTACAGACTAAAGAATCGAAAGAAACATTCAAGAAGAGTGGTTTTACTATTTGTAAGTAGACTAGAGGAGGGGATTTCCCTCCTTTTTTGCAAGTATTGACACATTAGATAATAAGAAATAAACTTTAACTATTAGGAGGACAAACCATGAAACAAATCAAGACAGAAGATGCAGTAGGGGCAGTGTTATGTCATGATATTACTGAAATTGTGAGAGGCGTAAGAAAAGGCGCACGCTTTAGAAAAGGTCATATCGTAAAAGAAGAAGATATTCCTGTATTGTTATCTTTAGGGAAAGAAAACCTCTATGTATGGGAAAATGATGAGACAATGATGCATGAAAATGAAGCAGCAGAAGTATTATGTAAGTTGTGTCAAAATGATCATATGTCTACAACAGAAATTAAAGAAGGTAAAATAGAATTAATAAGCACCATTGATGGCTTATTTAAAGTGAATAGAGAAAAGTTATTAGAAGTGAATCGTATGGGTGAAATGATGATTGCAACAAGAAATGGAAATACAGTTGTTCATTCTGGTGATCATTTAGCAGGTATGCGTATTATTCCGTTAGTTATAAAAAAAGAAAAGATGGAAGAAGCATCAAAAATCACTGATACACCAATACTTGAAGTAAAGCCTTTTGTATTTAAGAAAGCAGCGGTTATTACTACAGGAAGCGAAGTCTATAAGGGACGTATTAAAGATACATTTACTCCTGTTATTATTGATAAATTAAAAGAATACAATGTAGAAGTTGTATTCCATAAATTATGTCCAGATGATCCAGATATGGTGACAAGTGCTATACAAAAAGCACTTGACATGCATGTAGATATGATAATCTGTACGGGTGGTATGAGCGTTGATCCAGATGATAAGACGCCACTTGCAATCAAAAATACAGGGGCCAATATTATTAGCTATGGTTCACCTGTTTTACCAGGTGCGATGTTCTTATTGTCATATAAGGGAGATACACCAATTGTTGGTTTACCAGGATGTGTGATGTATGCAAAAAGAACAGTTTTTGATTTAGTTCTTCCTCGACTTGTTGCCAATGATCCAATCACTGCTGATGAACTTGCAATGCTTGGTGAAGGTGGTTTATGTTTAAATTGTCCACAATGTACATTCCCAAATTGTGGTTTTGGAAAGGGCTGGTAGGATGACATATCATAATCCTGAAAAATTTGATTTTAGAGTCAGACTCTTTAATGAAGAACCCTGTTTTGGAAAAGGTGTCTCACAGTTACTACATTTATGTGATGAGTATGGCTCTTTAAGTAAGGCATGTGAGGTTATGGGGATGTCCCATTCTAAAGCATGGAAGATATTAAAGAGAGCTGAAGAAGATCTAGATATGAAGTTATTAGAACGTGTATCTGGAGGAAGTAATGGAGGAGGAAGTGTTTTAAGCGAAGAAGGAAAGACATTATTAAAGAAATATGATGAATTCCAGAAAAGAATAAAAGACTTCGCAGATGAAACATTTCAAGAACTATTTAATGAAGAAAGATAAATATTTGATTATTGCGTTTGATTCTACAAGCCATGCACTAGACTTAGAGGATAAAGCAAAAAATAAGATGCAGGGAAGACTAATTCCTCTTCCAAGAGAAATAGAAGCAGGTTGTGGTCTCTGTTTTGCCTCTTTAGAATTAGACCAAGAGAAATGGCATAGATTCTTAGAAGAAGAACATGTACAATATGCTTATATGAAAGAGGTGATTTTCTGATGAGTGAGAAGATTTACTGTCAGGGTGGAGGATGCAGCGCAAAGCTTGGCGCAAAGAAGCTCTCTCGTATCCTTGAGAAGATTGATAAGTATGAAGACCCAGACTTGTTAGTAGGCTTTGATAGTCATGATGATGCATCTGTATTAAAGATAACGGAAGATAAAGGAATTGTCTCTACATTGGATTTCTTTCCTCCAATGGTAGAAGATCCTTATCTTTATGGTCAGATTGCAGCTACTAATGCATTAAGTGATGTTTATGCTATGGGCGGTGTGCCTAGAACCGCTTTAAATATTGTTTGTTTCCCAGATGAAGAAGATTTAAATATATTAGGAAGAATTATTGAAGGTGGGAATGATAAGTTAAAAGAAGCTCATGTCACACTATCTGGAGGGCATTCTATTAGAGATACATCTATTAAGTACGGCTTAAGCGTAACTGGTATTGTGGATGTTGATTCTATTAAGACAAACAATAATGCCCAGACGGGAGATGTACTTATACTTACTAAGAAATTAGGCGTAGGTATGACACTCAATGCGATGCGTATGAAAGACGCTGCGCCAGAAGTATTAGATGATGTTTTTAAGAGTATGACAACACTTAATAAGTATGCTGCAGAACTACTGAAGCCATATGATGTTCATGCACTGACTGATGTCACAGGTTTTGGTTTAATGGTTCATTTAAATGAGATGTTAGATCATAAAAAGAGTGTACTGCTTTATGGGAATAATATTCCTTATTTTAGAGATTGTCCCTATTATGTAGATGAATTCTATTTAAGTGGAGCTGCTCAGACAAATAGAAATAGTGTAGAAAAAGAAGTTGTTTTTGAGAAGGAAAACTTCTTCTTAGAAGAAATTATGTATGATCCTCAGACAAGTGGGGGATTACTTGCGAGTGTTGCGAAAAAAGACTTAGATGACATACTTGATGCATTTAAAGAAGCAGGAAGAGAATGTTATGTCATTGGAGAAGTTGTTGATTTAAAAGATAAAAGTATATATGTAGGAGAATAAACATGAGAAAGTTAGATGCAAGAGGATTAGAATGTCCATTACCAGTTGTAAAGACTAAGGAATTATTAAAGGAAAGTAGTGAAGCTGTAGAAGTATTAGTAGATAATGAAACAGCTGTAGAAAACTTAAAGAAGTTTGCGAAAGTAAAAGGTTATAATGCCGTAAGTAGTAAAGTCAACGAAGATTATACTGTAGTCATCAGCTCAGGTGAACAGGTTGTAGAAGAAGAGAAGGCTGACAATATCTTGAAAGGACAGATTGTTGTAATAAGCAGTGATAGTTTGGGAAGTGACAAGGAATTAGGTAAAATCTTAATGAAATCTTTCATTTTTGCGCTTACTAAGCAGGATGCCTTCCCAGAAACAATTATTTTCTATAATGAAGGTGTTAAGATTACTACTCAGGAAAGTGATACAGTGAAAGATTTATTATTCTTAGATTCTGAAGGTGTAGAAATTGTGAACTGTGGAACATGCTTAGACTTCTTTAAGTTAAAGGATGATTTAAAAGTGGGCAGCATTACAAATATGTATGATATTGTAGAAAGAATGGAAAAGGCTGAAAAAGTCATCAAGCCTAACTAATATGAATAATCTTGTAGTAGTAAGAGGTGGCGGTGATATTGCGACTGGCACTATTTATAAGCTTGCCCGCTGTGGGTTTCATGTGCTTGTATTAGAGATTGCCCATCCAAGTGCGATTAGACGCAATGTTGCATACTCTGAAGCAGTATATGATGGTCATAAGGAAGTAGAAGGTATTGAATGCGTACTGATTCATTCACTTAATGAATTAGGATCTGTATTTAAAGAAAATAAGATTGCGATGATGGTGGATCCTGAAGGGAGTTCTATTGATATCTTAAAGCCAGAAATTGTGATTGATGCGATACTTGCGAAAAAGAATATGGGTACTTCAAGAAATATGGCGCCTATCACGATAGGTTTAGGTCCTGGATTTAATGCAGGAAAAGATGTAGATATCGTGATTGAAACAATGCGAGGACATCGCTTAGGCCGCTTGATTGAAGAAGGATCAGCAATGAAAAATACAGGGATTCCTGGACTGATTAAAGGATACGGGAAAGAACGTGTCATTCATGCAGAAGTAGAAGGTACTGTTCATCAGGTAAAGAAGATTACGGATACAGTTGAAAAAGGAGATGTGCTTGCTTATATAGAAAACAAGGAAGGACAGCATCCTGTATATGCTTCTATGTCAGGGTTACTTAGAGGTTTGATTCGTGAAGGTTATTATGTCACAAAGGGATTCAAGATGGCAGATATTGATCCTCGTTTAGATGAATATGAGAACTGCTTCACTATTTCAGATAAAGCAAGATGTATTGCAGGTGGTGTATTAGAAGCTATCTTCTATTTAAGAGGGCAGCATGATTTATCTTGATCAAGGGGCAACAAGTTTTCCTAAACTGCCCTCTGTTAAACAAGCAGTAATGGATGCACTTGACCACAATATGAACGCTCAAAGAAGTACAGGTGCTTTTAAGACAGATCGTCTTTTATATTCTACCCGTAAATTTATTGCACAGTATTTTAATCTTCCTTATTTTGATCATGTGATTTTTAATAGTGGTAATACAGAAAGCTTGAATACATGTTTAAAAGGAATCTTATCAAAAGATGATCATGTCATTACGACTTATGCGGAACATAATTCTGTCTTAAGACCACTTCGTCAAATAGGAGTTGATTTAACTGTTACAGCACCTTATAAGGAAGATATTCTTAAAGAAATAAGAGAAGACACAAAGATGATTGTAATGACGCATAGTTCTAATGTGACAGGAGAACTCTATGATATAGATGCCATTGGTCAAATAGCCTATGAAAATCATATCTTATTTGTGGTTGATAGTGCACAAAGTGCAGGTCATATCTCTATTGATATGCAAAAATCTCATATTGATTTGCTTACTTTTAGTGGTCATAAGGGATTACTAGGAATGAGCGGTGTAGGAGGAATCTGTGTCAATACAGATATATTCATTCAACCACTTAAGACAGGTGGGACAGGCATTGATTCCTTTAATAAAAAACAGCCTGATAGTTATCCAGAACACTTAGAAGCAGGTACTTTGAATATACCTGGTATTGCCTCTTTAAATGCAGGTATGACTTATTTATTAGAACATCAAAAAGAGATAGAAGAAAAAGAAAAACAGCTTTTTGATGCTTTATATGAAGGTATGAAACATATTAACGGAATCACATTCTATTGTGATTATGATACCTGTAGCCATACACCTATCATTGCCTTTAATCTTGAAGATTATGATTCATCTAAGATCAGTGATGTCTTAAGTTATAAATATGATATCATTACACGCTGTGGTGCCCATTGTGCACCACTGATGCATACACATCTTAATACAGTAGAAAGAGGTATTGTACGCTTCAGCTTATCATTTATGAATAGTATGGAAGAAGTCAATACTGTTATTGATGTCTTAAAGGAGATGAGTGAGGAATGATCATTAGTATTATTGGGTCAGGTGGAAAAACAACACGTATGAAGGAACTACTTTTTAAGTATAAGGAAGAAGGAAAAACAGTTCTTATGACGACTTCTACACATATGCGTATAGAAGAAGATACTTTAGTTGATCCTACTTATGAAGAAATTCATGAAGAAATAAAAAACAAAGGCTATGCCTTTGCAGGAAACCGTTTTGATGAATCTAAGATCAAGGCTTTAGATCAGGATTTACTCAATCAATTAAAAAAAGAAGTAGATGTCATTTTAATTGAAGCAGATGGTTCAAGAGGATTCCCTCTTAAAGTACCAGCTGATTATGAACCTGTTATTGATGAAGATACTGATGAAATTATTTTGATTACTTCTATGAAAGGATTAGGAAAACGAGTCAAGGATGTTGTACATCGTTATGAATTATTAGACCTTGATCCAGATAGAATAGTAGATGGTGCGCTTATTCAATATCTTGTGAGATATTATTTAAAGAGATATCCTGATGCAGTTATTGAAGTCAAGCAACCTGAAGGACTTTATCAAAGAGCTTTAGCTTCTTTAATAGAACACAACGTAGATGTGACATGTATACAAAAAGAGTGGTTCATGCCCCAGCCAAAATTAGTATTACTAGGTGCAGGACATGTCTCACAATATGTAGAAAAAACAGCGCATCTATTAGATTTTTATACAATAGTCATTGATAATCGTGAAGAATTTGCGAATAAAAATATCTTTACAGAAGCCCAGGAAGTGCATTGTGTCAATTATGAGGAAGCAGAACAGTATTTTCCAAAAGAAGAGAATACGTGTTATGTTATTGTGACAAGAGGTCATAAGGATGACAAGGTTTGTCTTAAAAAGGCCCTTGATCAAACAGCGCTCTACATAGGGATGATTGGAAGCAAAGGCAAAGTGAAAAAGACTATGGATGCCTTAATAGACGAAGGTTATGATGAAGATCTATTAAAACAAGTTCATGCACCTATTGGTCTTCCTATCAATTCACAAACACCTGCAGAAATTGCGATAAGTATTATGGCTGAAATTATACAGATTAAAAATACGCATCAATACTCTACAATGACAAGTGATCTCTATCATACAAAAGAAAAAGGTACTCTTTGTATCATTACATCCAAAGAAGGGTCTGCACCTCGAGGAGTAGGAAGCATGATGCTTGTCACTGATGATCACATCATTGAGACAATTGGTGGAGGACGTGTCGAATACCAGACAATATGTGACGCTAGAAATGAAGAAGGTATACGTTCTCATCACTATGAACTAAGTAATAAAGAAGGTGCAACACTAGGTATGATCTGTGGTGGTCGTAACGATGTATTATTTATTCCATTAAAGTAGAAAGCGTACAGGGTTGATCAGTTTGTATCACAATACTATTTGATAAAATATCATCATAAAGTAATATACGATTGTTAGAAAACATATAACGTTGAACACGTGACTTATCAAAATCTACAATCAGTTGATCAATAAAAGAAGGATGAAGTTTATTTTCTATAGAATGACATATTTTTAGAAAAATATCGCTTGATTCTTCTTTTTTTATTTTATAAACATATAAATAAGATCTCATAATTCTCACCTCTATAACTATTATATATATTTATAAAATAAAATGCGTTATGTATCCCTTCGACAACTCCTTGAATGAGGCGCTTATTTAAAATATGTGAAAATTTAGTGAAACATCTTTGTTTTTACACATAATATATTATGTTATGATAGAAAAAAAGGAGAAAATCTAAGTAACTGAATATGTTGACTATTGTGTTTGAATGTGCTTATAGAGGAACGTTAAAATGAACACATCAAATATCAAAAATTATAAGCCAAAAGATTTTGCCAAACTTTTAGGTGTTTCTGTTAAGACATTACAACGTTGGAACAGAGAAGGTACTTTAAAGGCAAACCGAACTCTAACTAATAGGCGTTATTACACATATGATCAGTATCTACAATTCAAAGGTATGAATATTGAAAATGATAAACGTCAGGTGGTTATTTATGCCATAGTGTCTACAAAGAATCAAAAAGATGATTTACAAAATCAAGTTGCATTTTTAAGACATTTTTGCAATGCGAAAGGAATTATTCTAGAGCAGTGTATTGAAGGTTATGGAAACCGTGTAACGATTTATTAGATGAAGTAATGGAACGGAAAATCAAAGCCACAATTTGAATCCCCACAAACCATAGGCTAGTGAAAATTAAATTTCATAAGCACCTATTAAACGGCGTTCTCGAAGCTGAACCTAATACATGAATTTTCCAGTTGTTCTATAATTAGATTAGAAATCAGATGGAGAACTCATGCAGGATATTGTTTCAATACTCCATGTGTTCTCATGCAGGCTGCAAAGGGCTTCGTAAGTATAAAAAACAGATAGAAAGGGATGAGGAAATTGCTGAAGAGCTTCAAGACGGAAATAAATCCGACAGAGGAGCAGAAAGTAAAGATTCGTAAAACAATAGGTACTTGCAGATTTATCTATAACTTCTATCTTGCTCATAATAAGGAACTTCATGAAAGTGGCAAAAAGTTTATGAGCAGCAGCCAGTTTAGAGTATGGCTCAACAATGAATATCTTCCGAACCATCCAGAATATTCCTGAATCAAGGAGGCTTATTCAAAATCGGTAACACAGGCAGTAAATAACGGACAGACCGCATTTACAAGATTCTTTAATCATAAGAGCGACTTTCCAAAATTTAAGAAGAAAGGCAGATCTGATGTGAAAATGTATTTTGTAAGGAATAATCCAAAAGATTGCCACTGTGAAAGACACAGAATCAAGATTCCGTCACTTGGCTGGGTACGCATCAAAGAGAAAGGATATATCCCCACTACAAAAGATGGAAACGTAATTAAGAGCGGTCATGTCTCAATAAAAGCTGACAGATACTATGTTTCAGTTCTTATAGAAATCCCAGACAAAACGACAGCCAATAATTCCAGTGAAGGAATTGGCATTGACCTTGGATTAAAGGACTTTGCGATTGTTTCTAATGGAAAGACTTATAAGAATATCAATAAATCTGCAAAATTAAAGAAGCTTGAAAAAAAGCTTGCTCGAGAACAGAGAAGTCTTTCTCGAAAATATGAAAATCTAAAGAAAGGAGGGTCCACTCAAAAAAGAAATATACAAAAACAAAGGCTTAAGATACAGAAGCTTCATCATAGAATTGACAATATTCGTACTGATTACATCAATAAGACAATCGCAGAGATAGTGAAAACCAAGCCATCTTATATAACGATTGAAGATCTAAACGTATCAGGAATGATGAAGAACAAGCATCTTTCAAAGGCAGTTGCTTCGCAGAAGTTTTATGAATTTAAAACAAAGCTTCAAGCTAAATGCAAGGAGAACGGAATTGAACTTCGAATAGTAGATAGATGGTTCCCATCATCTAAAACATGTCACTGCTGCAAGAGTATCAAGAAAGATTTAAAGCTTTCAGATAGACTTTTCAGATGTGACTGTGGCTATATCGAAGATAGAGATTTCAATGCTGCACTAAACCTGAGAGATGCTACGACTTACGAAGTTGCATAAATGAACGCAAACGTAGGTATGTACCGAAGGCTATTTCGGGAATTTACGACTATGGAGTGTACATGAACTTGTGAGTAGATATGATTTCGGTCAATCGAAAGCATACACAATAAAATAGTAAGTAATGTTCGTGAGAACTTACATTATCTCTATGTGAGTATATTTAATCACATTTTGAGTGGCAGTTGAGAAGAATGCTTACAATTAAGGATTTATGCAAACAATATCATACAGGTGAACTCACTCAGACAGCTCTTGATCATGTGTCTTTATGTTTAAGAGATAATGAATTTGTCGCAATATTAGGACCATCTGGTTCAGGAAAAACAACTTTATTAAATGTGATTGGCGGCTTAGATCAATATGATTCAGGAGATCTTATCATCAATGGTATTTCCACAAAACAATATAAGGATAAGGACTGGGATTCTTATCGAAATCATACAATAGGTTTTATTTTTCAAAGCTATAATTTGATTCCACATCAGACAATTCTTGCGAATGTAGAACTCGCTCTCACAATTTCAGGTGTTTCTAGAGAAGAAAGAACACGTCGTGCACAAGAGGCACTTAGTCAGGTAGGACTTAAAGAACAGTTTCATAAACTACCAAGTCAGTTATCTGGTGGACAGATGCAAAGAGTGGCTATTGCCCGTGCATTAGTGAATGATCCAGATATTTTACTTGCGGATGAACCAACAGGGGCACTAGATAGTGAAACAAGTATACAAGTTATGGACTTGCTTAAACAGGTTGCGAAAGAAAAACTTGTAGTCATGGTCACTCATAACCCAGAACTTGCACATATGTATGCTAATCGTATTGTGAATCTAAAGGATGGTGTGATAGTCTCTGATTCTAACCCAGTATCATTTAAAGAAGAAAAGCCTGTTCATAAAAATTTGGGAAAGACATCTATGAATTTCCTAACCGCATTAATGCTTAGTTTTAATAACCTTAAGACAAAAAAAGCTCGTACAATATTGACATCATTTGCTGGCTCTATTGGTATTATTGGAATTGCACTTATTCTATCTATTTCCACTGGTGTCAATGCCTATATCTCATCCATTGAAAAAGAGACGTTATCAGAATATCCTCTTTCTATTCAATCTACAGGAATTGATATGAGTGCGATGATGGGCGAACCAGTCAAGAAAAACAACAGTGAAGTCAAGGTTGTGGATATGATGGAGAATATGTTCTCTAAGATCGGTTCTAATGATTTAAAGAACTTAAAAGCGTATATAGAGGAACATAAAGAAATTAATCAATATGCCCGTGCTGTAGAATATGATTATGGTATCTCACCACAGATTTATGCAAATGATCAATATGGAATCAGACAAGTGAATCCTGATGCCACAATGAAAAAACTTGGCATGGGAACAAGCAGTAATTCTATGATGAGTAGTATGATGAATACGAATGTTTTCTATTCTCTTCCATCTCATGCCTCTTTATATGATGATCAATATGATGTAAAAGCGGGTCACTGGCCTAAAAATAAAAATGAATGTGTATTGGTACTCTCTAAAAAAGGTGGTATCAGTGATTTTATGCTGTATACATTGGGTTTAAGAGACCCAGCACAATTAGATCAGATGTTAAAAGCTTTTAGTGAAGAGAAAAATATTAAAGTCACAACAGGCAAACAAGGATATCGTTATAATGATCTATTAGGTATTACTTTTAAAGTAGTGAATGCATCCTCTTATTATCAATATGATGATACATATAAGGTATATAAAGATAAAAGTAATGATACAAACTATATCAATTCACTTGTACAAAATGGCAGTGATTTAAAAATTGTTGGTGTTGTGCAGCCTAAAGAATCGACTAACGCTTCTATGCTTGCTATGGGGATTTATTATCCTTACTCACTTGCCACTTCTACTATTAAAGATGCGAGTAATAGCCAGATAGTAAAAGCACAGCTAGAAAATAAAAATATAAATGTGATTACTGGACAATCTTTTAATGATCAGTCTCAAAAATCATTTGATTTATCATCTATGTTTCAAGTAGATAATAATGCACTAAAGAATGCATTTCAGTTTGATACAAGTAAGATAAATATGTCCATGCCACAAATTGATATGTCTAGTATTTTAAGTCAGATAATAATTGATATATCTCAAAATGATGCATCATTATTTATGTCCACGCTTACTTCAGGCTATAACGATTATTTAAAGGAACATCCTTTAAAAGAAACAGAAAATTTAAATGAGGTGGTTCAAAAATATCTTCAATCCAAAAGAGCATCAGATATTATTAAGAAAGGTATTGATGATGCAATTAAAGAAAATGGTGAAATAAAGATCACTGAAGAACAGATGCAGAAGATTATGAAGAATGTAGCGGATGACTTTAGTGATTATGCAAAAGAAGATATCAATTCATTTACATTAGGATTGCAGAATAGTATGATGAACTATCTCAATTCACAGGATTCTAAGCAGGTCATCAATCAGTTTATTAATAAAGTTATCAAAGATAATCATCTAGAAGAACAGTTGAATACTATTATGGCAGGATATATGCAAAATGTCACAAAACAATTGTCTACCTCTTTATCTCAGGCATTTACTTTTAATCCTGATATCTTTAAACAGGCCATTAAAATGAATAGAGATAGTACGGATATGACTGAGCTTATGAAATCAATGATGAATACAGAACAAACAAGCTACGATAACAATCTAAAGAAATTTGGCTATTGTGACTTTGATAATCCAAACAGTATTAGTATTTTTCCACAGAATTTTGAAAAGAAACAGTCTGTTTTGAATTATTTGGATCATTACAATGAGAAGATGAAAAAGATAGATGAAGATAAGGTGATTACTTATACAGATGTTGTAGGTACACTTATGTCTTCTGTGACTGATATTGTTGATGTAATCAGTTATGTGCTTATTGCCTTTGTTGGTATTTCTTTAGTTGTTTCTTCAATTATGATTGGTGTAATTACTTATATTAGTGTATTAGAAAGAAAAAAGGAAATTGGTATACTACGTGCAATAGGTGCTTCTAAGCACAATATTTCACAGGTCTTTAATGCAGAAACATTTATTATCGGTTTATTATCAGGACTTATGGGGATTGGTATTACCTTGCTTCTATTGATTCCAACTAATATAATTATACATAACGTTTCCAATCAGACCTCTATCAATGCGATGCTGCCAGTAAGTGGCGCAGTTGTTCTTATATTATTAAGTATTGGTCTTACATTACTAGGTGGATTAATTCCATCACGTAAAGCTGCAAAAGAGGATCCTGTCAAAGCATTACGTACAGATTAAAGAAGTAAATGATGCCAAAGAACGTCATTGAAGAAATCTATTCATCCCATGATCATTTCTTTGACTTAGAAAAAATACGAAATATTTCATGTATCATACAAGTGAAGCTTCTGTTTTTTGTTTTTATATGGCCGTTGTTCTCATGTGATTGCCATTGCAGTAATAGAAATACTCTATCTTTGAAGGAAGAGGCACATTAAAAGAGCGCTAAACATGAAGATTTGATTGCAGGAGATAAGATATAAGGTATGCAGGTGATGTATACCTTTTTATTTATCACAAACAATAATAAAAGTATTGAAAACAATAATGCAATGAGTATAATGAAGTTGAAAAGGAGAGAAGACTATGAGAAACAGAATTACAATATTAAAAGAGAAGATGCTTGATGAAAAACGTTATGCATCTATTGAACAAGCGCGTATCATAACACGTATTTATAAAGAGAATGAAACTCTTTCTGTTCCTATGAAACGTGCTCTCTCTTTAAAAGTAGCGTTAGAAGAAATTGAAATTGGTGTTGAAAAAGAAGAATTGATTGTCGGCAATCGTACAAAAGGTGTACGTGCTGGTGTTGTATTTCCTGAAAGTGGCTGTTCATGGGTGGATAAAGAATTTGAAACACTTCCTACACGTCCTCAAGATCAGTTTGAAGTGAAAACTGAGGATATTAAAGAATTTAGAGAAACCATATACCCATACTGGAAAGGACATTCTATGGAGGATGTCATTAGAACACGCTATGGCAAAGAAATTGATCATATCAGTAAAGTAGTCAAGATCAATCAGAAAGACCATGCACAGGGTCATATCTGTCCTGATTCAGCTTTATGGTTAAAGTATGGTCCACAAGGATTATTAGATAAGATCAATGGCAAACAAGAAACAGAATTCTATACATGCACAAAACTTGTATTAGAAGGGGCAATCACTTTCATGAAGAGATATCATGATTATATTATCTCTATGCCTGATTATCATAAGAGTGATGATTTAAAGCGTGTTGCAGATAACTGCCTTTCTTTATCTCAAAGACCTCCAAAAACATTCCATGAAGCCGTACAGTCTTTATGGTTCTTGTTTGTAATATTACATATGGAATCCAATGCATCTTCATTCTCACCAGGGCGTATGGACCAGTATCTTTACCCATATTATGAACATGATTTAAAAGAAGGACTTATTAGTAAAGATGATGCATTAGAAATATTAGAATGCCTCTGGTTGAAGTTTAATCAGATTGTTTATCTTCGTAACAGTAATTCAGCTAAATACTTTGCGGGATTCCCGATTGGGTTTAATATTGCGGTAGGTGGCTTAGATGAAAAAGGACATGATACATATAATGATTTATCCATGCTTTGTCTAGAAGCACAGAAGGAATTATGTCTTCCTCAGCCTAACTTATCAGTAAGACTTAACAAGAATACATCGCATGAACTCATGCAGAAGGCGATTGAAGTTGTGGCATTAGGTAGTGGTATGCCACAGTTCTTTAATGATGAAGCCATTATTCCTGCGATGGAAAGACTTGGTATCAGTCACGAGGATGCTTTAAATTATGCGATTGTCGGATGCGTAGAACTTACAACCCATGGTAATAACCTAGGTTGGAGTGATGCGGCTATGTTTAACCTCAATAAGGCATTAGAACTTACTTTAAATAATGGTAAATGTTTATTGACGGGACAGAAACTTGGCTTGGATATGGGATCACTTGAAACGTATCAAACATATGAACAGTTAGAAAAAGTTTTCAAGATTCAGATTGATTACTTTATTGAAATGATGATGAAAGCAGAAGAAGTTGTAGAAAGAGTACATCAGGAATGTTTACCGACTGCCTTCTTATCATGCGTCATTGATGACTGTTTAGAAAAAGGCATGGATGTTACAAGAGGTGGCGCTAAGTATAATTTATCTGGTATACAGATGATTCAGATTGCGAACCTTGCAGACTCACTTGCGGCTATTAAGAAGTTAGTCTATGAAGACCATCTCTTAGATTCAAAAGAATTGCTGACAGCTTTACAGGATGACTTTAAAGGGCATGAAATTACACAAGCCATGCTTCTAAATAAAGTACCTAAATATGGGAATGATATTGCCTGGGTAGATGAATGTGGTGCTAAATGGGCACGTTACTTTAGAAATAAGATGAAAGAGTATAAGAATTATCGTGGTGGTCCTATTCATACAGGTATGTATACTGTTTCAGCTCATGTTCCTATGGGTGAAAATGTAGGAGCATCTCCAGATGGCAGAAATGCTTATACACCTCTTGCAGATGGTGGTATGTCCCCTGCTTATGGTAGAGACTTAGCAGGACCTACAGCTGTTTTAAAATCTGTCTCTAAGCTAGATGATGATCTCACAACCAATGGGGGATTACTCAATATGAAGTTCTTACCAGACTTCTTTAAAACAGAAACAGGACGTATGAAGTTTGAAAACTTCCTTCGAGCTTTTGTAGACTTGCATGTACCTCATATTCAGTTCAATGTCGTCAATAAGAAAGATTTATTAGATGCGAAAGTTCATCCTGAAAGACATCGATCACTTACAATCCGTGTAGCTGGATATACAGCTTACTTTGTAGAACTAGCAGGTAAATTACAGGATGAAATTATTGCGAGAACAACCTATGACAACATCTAATTATCTTGTATTTGATATCAAAAGATTTGCAGTACATGATGGTGAAGGATTACGTACAACAATCTTCTTTAAAGGATGTCCTTTAAGATGCAGATGGTGTCAGAATCCTGAAGGACTTTTGCCACAAAGAAAGCCTATTTACTTAGAAAATAAGTGCATGCATTGTAGAAATTGCGAGAAGCACGGAGCAGGTAAAATAGTCTATCGAGATAGACCTGTATTTATAGACGATGATTTGGATGAAATCTTTAAGTATTGTCCTACTGATGCGATTCAGTATGATAGCTCATATTATAGTTTAGAAGAACTTGTAGATAAGGTGATGGAAGATGAAGTTTTCTTTAAATATGGTGGAGGTGTGACAGTTTCTGGTGGAGAGCCTTTTATGCAGCAGGAAAAACTGATACAATTATTAAAGGAACTTCATAAAAGAGTACATACAGCCATTGAAACTTCACTTTATACTTCACTAGATTTAGTGAAGAAGGCAGCACCTTATCTTGATCAGATCTATTGCGATTTAAAGATAGAAGATGGCAAAGCACATCTAGAAGCAACTGGTGTATCAAATGCAATCATTAAAGAAAATCTAGCTTATTTACTCACAAGTGAGCATAAAGATAAAGTGATTGTAAGAACACCACTTATTCCTGGATATACAGGTGATGATAACAATATTAAGAGTATTGCCTCTTATCTTTATAGTTTATATCCAGAAGTACGTTATGAATTATTGAATTATAATCCTCTTGCATCCGCAAAATATGATTTAACAGAATTTGAATATGGTGTTAAAGAGGATCAGAAGGCCTATAGCCAGGAACAATTAAGCCATTACTATCAGATTGTATCTGATAGTGGAATAAAAAATATAATCAAGGGAGATTAAAAAAATGGAATTTATTATTGATACTGTAGATTTAGAAGAAATTAGAGATGCAGTGGATCACTTACCAATCGTAGGTGTCACTAGTAACCCAAGTATTGTAAAAAAGACAAGCCCAAAGGATTTCTTTGGACATATGAGAGAAATCAGAAAAATCATTGGTGATGAACGTTCTTTACATATTCAGGTTATTGCGACAGAAGCAGATGAAATTGTGAAAGAAGCACACAAGATCTTTGAAGAAGTAGATGACAAGGTATATGTAAAAGTACCTACTACTTATGAAGGTGTTAAAGCTATGAAAATCTTAAAAGCTGAAGGTAAAAATGTAACTGCCACAGCTGTTTATGATTTGATGCAGGCTTATATGGCACTCGCAGCAGGTGCTGATTATATTGCACCATATACAAATAGAATTGGAAACTTAGGAAATGATCCTTTTGAATTAATGGCTCATTTATCTAATAGAATCGTAGAAGATGGTTATGACTGCAAGATTCTTGCAGCTAGCTTCAAGGGTGTACAGCAGGTAAGAGATGCATTTAATGCAGGTAGTCAGGCTGTCACTGCACCAGTAAGCGTATTAAAGGCTATCTTTGAAAATCCAAGTATTTCTAAAGCTGTGACTGATTTCAATAATGATTGGTATTCAGTATACGGAGAAGACAAAGGTCTTTGTGATATGTAATGAAAGAAACGAGCGAGGGCTCGTTTCTTTTTATATAATATGATGTTCTTTTAATTTTTCTTCTAGTTTTGAATGATCAGGTAAATGAATACCATCCATGCCGACGTTCTTACATGCATTAATATTATCAAGAGAATCATCAATAAATAGACATTCATTTGCATTTAAATGATAACGTTCTAATAATAATTCATAGATTTTTAAATCAGGTTTGATTAGTTTTTCTTTGGCACTAATTATAGCTCCATCAAATAGAGTAAACCAATCCTGCTTCTTTAAGAAACGATTATATGCATCTAAATGGAAATTAGAAATAATATAGAGAGAATAACCTTTCTCCTTTAATAAAGAAACGAGCTTTATATTATTTTCAATAGGAATAAGTAATTCAATCCATTCTTCCATGATTTCTTCTATATCCAATGCAAGTTCAGGATATTCGTTGATTAATTTTTCTGTAAACTGTTCTCTTGTGATGGTTCCTTCATCTAGTTTGATCCATAAAGGATTCTGGAAGATGATTTCAAATAATTCATTATAATGCGTATAGTTCTTCTTTTTCAGCCAAACTAAAGGCTGATAGTCTAAGAGAACACGTCCTAAATCAAATACAATATTTTTCATTTTTTTCTCCTTTTTATTATTATATGATATACTTAATAAAATGTATATGTTAATCAAGGAAGTGGTGATATTATGGAAGAATTAAAGAAAGTAACTACAAGTCAAAATAGAATAGATTTATTACATGCTTCCTCTATTGATACGTTAGAAGATATTATTTATCATTATCCTTATAAATATGATGAAGTGACTGAAATATGGCCTCCTGTAGAAGACAAATGCTGTGTAGAGGGGGTTATCATAAGTAGTCCTAAGGTATTTTATAAAGGGCGTTTTTCTCGTATGACATTCAATGTAACGATTAAAGGCAATGATTATATAGTCACAATCTTTAATCGACATTTTCTTCGCCCTCATCTTACACTTAATCGCATTGTTACGTTACAAGGTAAGGTAGAAGGAAATCGTTTCACTGCTTCTAATATATTATTAAAGAATCTAGATCAATTATCAGGTATTACACCTGTCTATTCATTAAAGGATGGACTTACAAGTCATGCCTTTTCCCAATATGTTAAAAAAGTATTAGGAATGAACATACCTATTGAAGATAGTCTTCCTATAGAAATAAGAGAAACAGTCGATCTCATGAGTAAGAAAGAAGCACTTTATGCAGTCCATTTTCCAATGAACCATGAACAACTACAAAAGGGTATTAAAACTCTTAAATATGAAGAATTCTTAAACTTTGAATTGGCTCTTTCTTATCGTAAAATGCAAAGAGAACAGGAAGTAGGCTATGCAAAGGATTTTTCTTTAGATGAAGTCAATGCCTTTATTCATACGCTTCCCTTTAAATTAACGAAAGATCAAAAACAAAGTGCTAAAGATATACTGTTAGATCTTCATAATCCAACAATCATGTATCGTTTCTTACAGGGAGATGTAGGAAGTGGTAAGACAATTGTGGCAGCTATAGGGTTATATGCCAATTATTTAAGTGGCTATCAAGGGGCTCTCATGGCACCGACTGAAGTGCTCGCAACGCAGCACTATAGTAAGCTTAAAAAGACATTTGAAGCATATGATATGAGTATTGCGTTACTCACAGGATCACTTACTTTAAAAGAAAAGAAAGAAATCTATGAAGGTTTAGAAAGTGGCGCTATTGATCTAGTTATTGGGACACATGCATTATTCCAGGAGAGCGTTCATTATAAAAAACTTGGATTTGTAGTAACAGATGAACAGCATCGATTTGGAGTCAAACAAAGAAAAGCCTTAAAACAAAAAGGTGAAGGTGTTGACTTCCTTGTCATGAGTGCGACTCCTATACCTAGAACTCTTGCAATGAGTTTATATGGAGATATGGATGTTTCAAGTATAGAAACAAGACCTGAAGGTAGAAAGCCTATCCTAACAAAATATTTTGAAGGCAGTTCTATGAAGCCTTTCTTAAAGCAATTAAAAGATTATTTAGCTCAAGGTGGACAATGTTATGTCATCTGTCCTTTGATTGAAGATAATGAAGATCTTCCATTAAAAAGCGCTTTGGCTATTTATGAAGCGATGTCTTCTTATTTTAAAGGACATTATCAAACAGGGCTACTTCATGGTTCTTTAAAAGATGAAGAAAAAAATGCAGTGATGCAGGATTTTAAAGATAATAAAATACAAATTCTAGTCTCTACTACAGTGGTAGAAGTAGGGGTTGATGTTCCCAATGCGAATATGATGGTTATTTATAATGCTGAAAGATTCGGCTTATCTTCTATTCATCAGTTACGTGGTCGTATTGGAAGAGGAAATCAACAAGGCTATTGTTTTTTGTTATCTGAAGCACAAGACGAGCCAGCAAAAGAAAGACTACACTATCTAGAAGAACATGATGATGGATTTGAAATATCACAATATGACTTAAAAACAAGAGGACCAGGAGAACTATTGGGTGATAAGCAGAGCGGTCTTCCGGCCTTTATGATGGGTGATATTTTTAAGGATATGAATATTCTAGAAGAGACAAGAAGATATGCAATTAAGATGATTCATGATTATTATAAGTACGGGGAATATGAAAACTATATTGAGATGATCAAGAAAAAGATAAAAAAAGGGAATGAATATATTGATTAGTTATGATATTATGTAACTGACGAGGTGATTTTTATGAAATTAGCAATCGATGCGATGAGCGGAGATTTAGGTAGTGCACCTGTTGTGGAGGCCTGCAAGAAGTTTGCAGAAAAGCATCCATATGTTGAATTATATGTGACAGGTAAAAAAGAAGAATTAACAGCTTTAGAATCTATTAATTCTATTCATATTGTAGATGCACGTGATGTTGTATTAATGACGGATAGTGTATTAGGTGTAAGAAGAAAGAAAGAATCTTCAATGGTGAAGGCTTTAATGATGGCCCGTAAGGATGAAGTAGATGGAGTTGTATCATGTGGTTCTACAGGTGCTTTTTATACTGCTTCTATGTTGTTTGTAAAGCGTATTGAAGGCGTAGAAAAATCATGCTTAATGGCAACTCTTCCTACATATAGCGGTAATAGTACATGCCTGATGGATGTTGGTGCTAATGCGACTAATACAGCACAACAGCTACAAGAATTTGCGGTAATGGGCTCATTATATAGCAAACTTGTATTAAATAAGGAAAATCCAAAGGTTTCTTTACTTAATATTGGTGCAGAAGATCATAAGGGTGATGAAATGCATCAGGAAGCCTATAAACTATTAAAAGATTGTGATAAGATCAACTTCACGGGTAATATAGAAGGTAGAGAATTATTATCAGGGGATATTGATGTTGTTGTGACAGATGGATTTAGTGGGAATATCGCATTAAAAGCATCAGAAGGTGCAGCCATTCTTCTTATGAAGGCAATGAAAGAATCATTATTTGCGACATTAAGAGGAAAGATTGGTGCCTTATTTGCAAAACCTCAATTATATGCTTTGAAAGAACGCTTTGATTATAAATCGGTTGGTGGTGCTCTATTTATGGGCTTTGAAAAAGCAATCGTAAAAGCACATGGTGGTTCAGATGCCAAGGCAGTTTTTAATGCGATGGAACTTGTATATAGAATGGTAGACTTAGATGTTGTAGGTCGTATGAAAGAAGGACTTCAATAATGAAAATATTAGATTTCTTACAGAAAGAAAACATTCCTTTTAAACGTATTAGTCTTTATAAGGAAGCATTTACTCATTCGTCTTATGCGAATGAATCAAATGTTCATATTCCCGATTATGAAAGACTAGAATTTATGGGAGATGCTGTTTTACAGCTATTTGTATCAGAATTCATCTTTGCATTACATCCAGAATATAAAGAAGGACAGTTAACACAACTTCGTTCTAAACTTGTAAGAGAAGAATCTTTAGCTCGCTTTTCTGAAGAACTTCATTTGGGTGAACTTCTTTACTTAGGTGTAGGTGAAGAAAAGAGCGGCGGACGTCATCGTGAAAGTGTTCTTGCAAATATTTATGAATCATTTATAGGTGCACTTTATCTAGATTGTGGTAAAGAACAGGTCATGCGCATTCTTGAAAAGACAATCTTTAAACATGTCAATGAAGTAAACGAATTTGATGATATCACTGACTATAAGACTAAATTACAGGAATTAGTGCAGTCAGATGACCGTAAGACAGTCAGTTATCATGTAAAGAGTTCAACTGGACCAGCCAATGCCCCTGAATTTGTCATTGAAGTTATTTTAGATGATATGATTTTAGGTGTTGGCAAGGGAACAAGTAAAAAGCGTGCAGAACAGCATGCGGCAAAAGATGCATTAATGAAAATGGCAAAGAAGGCTTCATAGTCTTCTTTTTCTTATGTGTAAGTTTTGTAAAAAAAGACAAATCACTTTACTTTTTGTATAATGATAGTATGATAAAAAACAAACAAGTTAGGAGATTACAATATGGGAAATAGTACAGTAAGTGATGCAAGAAATATAACTCTTGTCATGGACTTTTATGAATTAACAATGTCATATGATTATTTTAAACAGGGAAAAAAGGATGAAATTGCATATTTTGATATGTTCTATCGAAAGAATCCTGATAATGGTGGTTATGTCATCATGGCAGGACTACAACAGTTGATTGAAGCAATCAAAGATATGCACTTCTCAAAGGGCGATATTGACTATTTACGTACTTTAAATATGTTTGATGAAGAATTTTTATCTTATTTAGCTGATTTCAAGTTCGATGGTACAATCTGGGCAGTCCCTGAAGGAACACCTGTATTCCCTTATGAACCATTAGTCACTGTTAAAGGAAAATTGATTGAAGCACAGCTATTAGAAACTTTCCTTTTAGTAACAATCAACCATCAGTCATTGATTGCAACTAAAACACATAGAATTGTACAGGAAGCTAAGGGCCGTCCTGTTATGGAATTTGGGGCAAGAAGAGCACAGGGATATGATGGTGCAACATATGGCGCAAGAGCAGCTTATATTGGTGGAGCAGCAGGAACTGCTACAGTATCAGCAGGTAAAGCTTTTGGTATTCCAGTACTTGGTACAATGGCACATTCTTTTGTTCAATCATTTGACACTGAATATGATGCATTTAAAGCCTATGCTGAAATCTATCCAGATTCATGTATTCTCTTAGTAGATACATATGATACATTAAAGAGTGGTATTCCAAATGCGATTAGAGTCGCAGAAGAAGTATTACAGCCAATGGGTAAGACATTAGCTGGTATTCGTATTGACTCAGGAGATATCGCATATCTTACTAAGAAAGCAAGAATGATGCTTGATGTTGCTGGATTGATTAATACAAAGATTTCTATTTCTAACTCATTAGATGAATATTTAATCCGTTCTGTACTTGAACAGGGTGCACGTATTGATTCATTTGGTGTAGGGGAAAACATGATTACATCTAAGTCTTCTCCAGTATTTGGTGGAGTCTATAAGATGGCGGCTATGGAAAAGGATGGTCAGATTGTTCCTAAAATCAAGATTTCAGAAAATAAAGAAAAGATTACTAATCCAGGCTATAAGAAGGTCTATCGTTTAATAGAGAATGAAACAAATAAAGCCATTGCGGATATTGTAATGTTTGCGGATGAAACAATTGATCCAGAAAAGAATCTCACTATTTACTCTCAGTATGATAAATGGAAGAATAAAACATTAATAGGTGGGTCTTATACATTCTTTGAATTACAGAAACCTGTCTTTGTAGATGGCGAATGTGTATATGAAGAAAAGACACTTGAAGAAATCAGAGAAAACGTTAAAAAACAGGGCACATTATTATGGGATGAAATATTCCGTTTAGAATACCCACATGCTTATTATGTAGACCTTTCTGAAAGACTTATTGACTATAAATTAAAGATGCTTGAGGAAAAACGCGGATGAAAATTACAGTAGTAGGATTAGGCGTTATTGGTGGCAGTTTTGTTAAGGCGCTTAAAGGAAAGGGTTATGAAGTCTATGGTATCGATACAAACCAGCAGACTCTAGATATGGCTAAAGAAGAGGGATGCATCATTGAAGGATATCTAGATGGGAAGGATATTATTCCTGAAACAGACCTTACAATCATCTGCCTTTACCCAAGTCTTGTCTTAGACTTTATTAAAAACAACCAATTTAAACCAGGAAGTATCGTCACAGATGCCGTAGGAATTAAATCTTATTTTTTAAGAGAAGCACTTTCTATCATTCCAGACGATGTAGAATATATTTCTATTCATCCAATGGCAGGTAGAGAAAAGAAGGGCTATCAATATGCCTCTAAACAGGTATTTGAGAATGCGAACTTCATTATTGTCTATCATGATGATAATAAGAAATCCACTATAGATTTTGTTCAAGAATTCTCTAAGCAGTTAGGTTTCCGTTCAGTTAAGATCATGTCTCCTGAAGCTCATGATGAAATCATCTCATTTACTTCTCAGTTACCTCACTGTTTGGCTGTATCACTTATGAATAGTGATGATCAGAAATATGAGACAGGAAAGTATATTGGTGATTCATTTAGAGACCTCACACGTATTGCGAATATTAATGAAGACTTATGGGATGAGTTGTTTATGAATAATAAACAGTATTTGCTTGCTTCTATTGAACGATTTGAAGAGCAGTTAGATATTCTAAAAAATGCGATTCGTGATAATGATGATGAGACTTTAAAGTCTGCATTTAGAAAATCTACAAAAAGAAGAGAACATTTGTAAGAATGTTCTTTTTTTTATTGTGAAAGTTTAATATATAAAACAAAAAGTTTAAAAAATAGGTTGAAAGATTACTATAAGCGTGTATAATATCATTGTTTGATTAAGTGAACAAAAAGTTAATTATATAAAACAGGGAGGATTAGATGGATCTCGGAAGGAAAATTAAACAGCTGCGACTTGCAAATGACTTAACTCTTGAAGAACTTGCAAACCGCAGCGAATTATCAAAAGGTTTCCTCTCCCAGGTTGAAAGAAATCTAACATCACCATCTGTCGCAACACTTGATGATATTCTTGAAGCATTAGGTACTAATCTTCATGATTTCTTTGATCAGCAGGAGGATGAACAGCTTGTTTTTGGCAAGAAGGATTTTTTTGTGAATGAACAGGATGATTACATCATTCACTATATCGTACCAAATGCTCAGAAAAATGAGATGGAACCTATTCTTATTGAACTAGAAAATGGTAAACGTTCAATGAAGATGGAACCCCATGGTGGAGAAGAGTTTGGTTATGTATTAGAAGGTAAAGTTGTTCTTCATTATGGGATGCGAGAAGAAATTGTTAAAAAGGGTGAAACATTTTATTTGAAGGGCACACGTGCACATTATTTAGAGAATCAGTGGGAAAGAAAGGCGAGAGTGATCTGGATTTCTACACCACCATTATTTTAAATGAGGAGAGTTTTATGAAGAAAATTATTGAATTAGATAATCTGACTAAATCATTTGATGGTCAGGTCATCCTAAAAGGAATTCACTTAGACATCTATGAAAATGAATTCGTAACACTTCTAGGTCCAAGTGGATGCGGAAAAACAACTACACTAAGAATCATGGCAGGATTTGAAGAACCTGAATCAGGTACTGTATTATTTGATGGTATGAACATGGAAGGTGTACCACCATATAAGAGAGAATTAAATACAGTATTCCAGAAGTATGCTTTATTCCCACATATGGATGTTTATGATAACGTAGCATTTGGTTTACATATTAAGAAAATGCCTGATGAAATCATTGATCATAAAGTAAGAAGAATGTTGGAACTTGTAGGTTTAAAAGGTTATGAAGAAAGAAATATTTCTCAGTTATCTGGTGGTCAGCAGCAGCGTGTTGCGATTGCAAGAGCTCTTGTTAATGAACCAAAAGTACTTCTTCTTGATGAACCATTAGGCGCACTTGACTTGAAACTCAGAAAAACAATGCAGATTGAATTAAAGAAGATCCAGCAGCAGGTAGGTATTACTTTCGTTTATGTTACTCATGATCAAGAAGAAGCACTTACTATGTCTGATAAGATTGTCGTAATGAATGAAGGTTTAATTCAGCAGATTGGCTCACCAATTGATATTTATAATGAACCAGAAAATAGATTTGTTGCCAACTTCATTGGTGAATCTAATATTGTAGAAGGTCATTTCATTAAGGATTACCTTGTAGAATGGCATGGTCAGCAGTTTGAATGTGTAGATAAAGGATTTGAAGAAGGTCAGGAAGTAGATATTGTATTACGTCCTGAAGACTTAGATATTGTAGAACCAGGTAGAGGTAAAATTGCAGGTGAAGTCGTATCAGTTATCTTTAAAGGGGTACACTATGAAATCATGGTGCGTACAGAAAATCAGGACTATAAGATTCATACAACAGATTTAACAGAAGTAGGAAAGAAAGTAGATTTAGATTTCTGGCCTGAAGATATTCATGTCATGGAACCAATGGGTACTTATTAATGAAACAGTATAAAAAACTCATTACACCTTATGTCCTATTTCTATTCCTGTTAACTGTATTGCCGATGGTGTTGATTGTATTCTATGCTTTTACACAAAAGGCATCCGCAATCAAGACATTTGAATTCACATTCGCAAACTTTGCGAAATTCTTTGATCCAATCTTTGTCCAGGTATTGATTAAATCATTCGGACTTGGATTACTTACTACATTAATCTGTTTATTAATTGGTTATCCAGTCGCTTTTATGATTTCTAAGTGTAAACAGCATACTCAGACTATTCTTATTATGTTGATTACTATTCCAACATGGATCAACCTTTTAATGCGTACTTACGCATGGGTTTCTATTTTATCTAGAAACGGTATTTTAAATAACATCCTAGGATTACTTGGCTTAGGCTCTTTTAGAATGTTATATACTGATGGGGCAGTTGCAATCGGGATGATTTATAACTTCCTCCCATTTATGATTCTGCCAATCCATACATCTTTAACTAATATGGATCCTTCACTTGTAGAAGCAGCCTATGATTTAGGTGCTAATAAGGTTACAGCCTTCTTTAAGATTACTTTTAAGTTATCACTTGGTGGCGTATTAACTGGTATTACAATGGTATTCTTACCAGCTATCAGTGAATTCGTTATTCCAAAGATGTTAGGTGGAGGACAGTACTCTTTAATTGGTAACTTCATTGAAAACCAGTTCATTACTGTAGGTAACTGGCATTTCGGTAGTGCTGTATCACTTATCTTAGGTGTGATTGTTATTATTTCTATGGCACTTATCTATCGTGCTGAAAAGAAGACAAATAATGAAATTGAACAGGGAGGACTTACTAATGCGAAAAGAAAAAAAGCTCAGTAAAGTGATTATTATTTCACTATGTATGGTCTTCCTCTATTTCCCAATATTTATTATGGCAGTTTTCTCATTTAATAGCGCCAAGTCTTTATCACATTTTGGTGGCTTCTCAGGACGCTGGTATGTACAGTTATTTAATAACACACAGCTATTAAATGCCATCTTTGTATCAGTTAGTATAGCGGTTATTGCGACAATCTGTTCAGTTGTTTTGGGAACAATTACAGCCATTGCATTATCTAAATCTAAAAAGACTGTCAGAACTATTGTACAGCAGGTCAATAACTTACCAATCATGAACCCTGAAATCGTTACAGCTATTTCTTTGATGTTATTATTTAGCTTTGTAAGCTTTGAAAAGGGTTATATGACAATGTTGCTTGCGCATATTGCGTTCTGTACACCATATGTGATTACAAATGTTTATCCTAAAGTCAAGCAGTTAGATGACAATCTAGCAGACGCTGCAATGGATTTAGGAGCAACACCATTCCAGACATTGACTAAGGTCATCATTCCTCAGATCAAGCCTGGTATCTTTGCAGGAGCACTTTTATCTTTTACTATGAGTTTTGATGATTTCATCATTTCATACTTTGTATCTGGTAATGGTGTAGAAAATATTTCTATCGTTGTTTACAACATGTCTAAACGTGTTGATCCGAGTATATATGCATTATCTACAGTTATTCTTGTAGTTATTTTAATTGGGGTATTATTAGGCACTTTTGTACCATATATTTATTTGAAGAAGAGAGGGGTAAAAAATGAAAAAGCTATTTAAAGGTTTACTTTGCGTTGCAGTTATCTGCGGCCTAATGACTGGGTGTGGGTCTAAAAACTATAAACACACATTAAAGGTATTCAACTGGGGTGTATATGCCGATATGGACGTTATTAAGGCGTTCCAGGATGAATATGATTGTAAAGTTATTTATGAAACATATGATTCAAATGAATCAATGTACACTAAATTATTAGGTGGCAACCAGTATGATGTATTAGTACCATCTGATTATATGATTGAACGTATGATCAAGGAAAATCTTTTACAGAAGATTGACTGGTCTAAGATTACAAATAAGAAATCATTAGATACTAAAGTATTAAATCAGCAGTTTGACCCAAACAATGAATACTGGGTACCATATTTCTGTGGTAACGTAGGTATCGTTTATGACAAAACACAGGTTAAAAAAGAAGATTTAAAAGCAGGATGGGAAATCCTACGTAATCCTAAGTATAAGGGTAACCTTTATATGTATGACTCTGAAAGAGACTCTATGATGGTTGCATTAAAGGCTTTGGGGTATTCTATGAATACTACTAACGAAAATGAAATCCAGGCTGCTTTCAACTGGTTAGTAGAACAGAGAAAGACTATGGATCCTACATATGCAACAGATGACTCTATCGATAACATGAAGAATGGTGAAAAAGCACTTTGTGTTATGTATTCAGGTGATGCAGCAGATGTAATGAAAGAAAACCCAGATATGGGCTTCTATATGCCAGAAGAAGGTACTAACTATTGGTTTGATGGATTTGTCATCTCTAAGGATTGTAAGAACACAGATATGGCTAATAAATTCATTAACTATATGATTTCTGATAAGA
Organism: Catenibacterium faecis; assembly: GCF_014306455.1. Taxonomy (NCBI): domain Bacteria; kingdom Bacillati; phylum Bacillota; class Erysipelotrichia; order Erysipelotrichales; family Coprobacillaceae; genus Catenibacterium; species Catenibacterium faecis. The sequence continues at coordinate 10,059 of NZ_JACRWG010000001.1, read as the reverse complement.
ACGCATTCTTAAATACACAGGAAGTAGGTTATTTAACTACTAATACTGTAGCAGCTGCAAAAGCAAGAAAGAAAGAATTCAAGAACAACAATGCTTACAGCATGCGTGTTGGACCAAAAGATGAATGTTTCAACTATCAGGATACTAAGACTAAAGAAATGTTTAGTAACTACTGGACAAAAGTTAAAGCAAAATAACACATTTTATGGTGATTCTAGATCTAGAATCACCATTTTTTTCTTTGTAAGGATTCTCTTAGGAGTTCTGATAAAAAAAGTCATATTTTTTTGATTTAAAAAACCTCGTGTTTATCAAATTAAATGTAAACACTCAGAAAAAAGTTCTAAAAACCCCTTGCATTATTTCAAAATACATAGTATAGTATACAAGCAATCTCGATTGCGACGGTTCCATAGCCAAGTTGGTAAGGCAGAAGACTGCAACTCTTCGACCATCGGTTCAAGTCCGGTTGGAACCTCCATACGTGTGCCCTGGTGGCGAAACTGGTAGACGCACAGGACTTAAAATCCTGCGGACTTCAAACTCCGTGCCGGTTCGATTCCGGCCCAGGGCACCATTTATGAATTGCGCTAGTAGCTCAACTGGATAGAGTACTTGTCTACGGAACAAGGGGTTACGGGTTCAATTCCTGTCTAGCGCGCCAATTGTATAAACGGGAAGTAGCACAGCTTGGTAGTGCACCTGGTTTGGGACCAGGGGGTCGCAGGTTCAAATCCTGTCTTCCCGACCATTTATTCGGGGCCTTAGCTCAGCTGGGAGAGCGCCTGCTTTGCACGCAGGAGGTCAGGAGTTCGATCCTCCTAGGCTCCACCAATTTAATTAATCATATACATGGCGGGATAGCTCAGTTGGCTAGAGCATTCGGTTCATACCCGGAGTGTCGGGGGTTCAAATCCCTCTCCCGCTACCATTTGATTAAAAAGCACTCTGATAGATGAGGACCCTTAGCTCAGTTGGTTAGAGCCACCGGCTCATAACCGGTTGGTCGCTGGTTCGAGTCCAGCAGGGTCCACCAAATTACATATCGCGGGATGGAGCAGTCTGGTAGCTCGTCGGGCTCATAACCCGAAGGTCGTTGGTTCAAATCCTTCTCCCGCAACCAAGATGGTCTGGTAGTTCAGTTGGTTTAGAATGCCGCCCTGTCACGGCGGAGGTCGCGGGTTCGAGCCCCGTCCAGACCGCCATTTTGGTTCCGTAGCTCAGTCGGTAGAGCAGAGGACTGAAAATCCTCGTGTCGCTGGTTCGATTCCGGCCGGAACCACCATTAGAATGATGCAGGTTTACCCAAGTCCGGCTGAAGGGATCGGTCTTGAAAACCGACAGAGGATTAACGTCCTGCGGGGGTTCGAATCCCTCAACCTGCGCCATTGAATGTTACTCGGGAGAAATCCTGAGTTTTTTTGTATTTTGATTAAGGAGGTATTATATGAAATTTTACCAGGAATTACAATTGAATCAGAAAGGCTCAAAAGAGTTAATTAAAAACAGTCAAACAACAAAAGAGAAACTATATCATATAGCAGTTTATCTTTTTAAAATTGCGATCACAGTGGCATTCTGCTTTCTCTTTGTAACATTATTTAGTATTTTATTTGGAAGTGAGAATAGTATTGCTGGAGTGGTTGTTCTCTTATGTATAATGGTATTTAGACAGGCAGACTTTGAAATTCATGCAGGACAATCTACAGTGCTTCTGGCATTATTTTTCATTAATATGACTTTATGTTCACACCTGGCTAATAAACTTCCTCCAGTCGCAGGAATGTTGGTAAATATTGGTGCATTAGCTATATTAGTATTCCTAGGATGTCATAATCCATCTATGTTCAATCAATCTACACTCGTTCTAGGATATTTACTATTATATGGTTATGATGTATCTGGAAAGAGTTATTTGATGAGACTTGCTGGAATGGCTGTAGGTGCAGTTCTTACCTGTATCGTGTTCTATCGAAACCATAAGCATAGAACTTATAATAAGCATGTAATGCATTTATTACAAGAATTTGATCTTTCTTCTACTAGAACAAAATGGCAGCTATGTCAGATTATCTGTGTGCCAGTTGTAATATGTATTGCGGAACTCTGTGATATGCCACGTGCTATGTGGGCTGGTATTGCCGCAATGTCTGTAATCTTACCACTTATGGACGATATGCAGTATAGAGTACGTAAAAGAATTATTGGAAATATTGCAGGTGTTCTATGTTTTACAGTGTTATATTTCTTGCTTCCTTCACCAATCTATGCATTTATCGGTGTCATTGGTGGTATTGGCGTAGGGTTTTCTACAAAATATGGCTGGCAGGCTGTCTTTAATACATTTGGTGCATTAGCTATTGCGACAGAGCTATATGGATTAAAGGGTGCAGTAAGTTTAAGATTAATCCAGAATATATTTGGTGTTGTCTTTGCATTATTATTCTGTATTATTTTTCATTGGTTTGTATCAAGAATTAAAGTGAAAGAAGTATTATAGGATATAATGAGGTCATAAGCTTGTTTTGACATAAGGACGTACGAAAATGTACGTTCTTTTTTTGCATATGTTCAATAGTTTTTCGATATGAAAATAATATATAGAAAAGTCTAACTAAAAAAGATGGAGGAGATAAAAGATGGATTATTATTAAAAATAAACTTGTTAGTAGTTACATGTTTATTCGCAAGTTTAGTAGGAGAAATATGTTGAATCTGTTCCTCATGATACATTATATCTAATGAGAATGTCTTAATATGTATCTGATATAAGAATGACATGTGCAATATTGCTGGTTTTTACACATAGGGATAAGAATTCACTGCATCTCTTTTGTAATATGCGTAAATAAGCGTTTTGAGGCAGTTTTGTATATATATGACAACTGTTTGTGTATAATGTGTTATAAAGCTTAGAGAAGCGATATATGAGGAGAAAGTGGCATGAGAACTGAAATGGTTGAATTGACTAATCTCTGCATGATTAAAGATGGAGATAAGTATTTACTGCAGAATAGAGTTAAAAAAGATTGGCAGGGATATACATTTCCTGGAGGGCATATAGAACATGGAGAATCAATTGTACAATCTGCAATAAGAGAAGTAAAAGAAGAAACAGGCTTAACTATGAAGAATCCCCGTTTAGTAGGAGTGAAACAATTCTGGGCAGAAAGTGGAAGATATATAGTATTTTTATTTTCTGCAAATAAATTTACTGGTGATTTAAGAGATAGTAATGAAGTTGAAGTGGGGTGGTTTACCAAAGAAGAGATGAAAAATATCAATTTAGTGAGTCATTTTTTTGAACATTTAGCTGTATTTGAAGGTGATTACTCAGAATATATCTATGAATCTGAAGATTCTATTAAGATTTACTAAAAAAAGATACATAAAAAAACATTGATATATAGTGCATATTTTATAAACTTAAAAAATAATTTTAAAAAAGGGGTTGCAAAACCTTTGAATTCATTGTATATTATACGAGCAGTCTCGATTGCGAAGTGCCCTGGTGGCGAAACTGGTAGACGCACAGGACTTAAAATCCTGCGGACTTCAAACTCCGTGCCGGTTCGATTCCGGCCCAGGGCACCATCTATTTATTAACTCAGTGTACTGAGTTTTTATTAGGACTTAGAAATGAAAATAAGTCTTGACAAAGAAATGATGATTTGATAGACTAATCAAGCATCACAAACGCGCCAGTAGCTCAACTGGATAGAGTACTTGTCTACGGAACAAGAGGTTACGGGTTCAATTCCTGTCTGGCGCGCCATCTAACGGGAAGTAGCACAGCTTGGTAGTGCACCTGGTTTGGGACCAGGGGGTCGCAGGTTCAAATCCTGTCTTCCCGACCATTTATTTGGGGCCTTAGCTCAGCTGGGAGAGCGCCTGCTTTGCACGCAGGAGGTCAGGAGTTCGATCCTCCTAGGCTCCACCAATTTAATTAATCATATACATGGCGGGATAGCTCAGTTGGCTAGAGCATTCGGTTCATACCCGGAGTGTCGGGGGTTCAAATCCCTCTCCCGCTACCATTTGATTAAAAAGCACTCTGATAGATGAGGACCCTTAGCTCAGTTGGTTAGAGCCACCGGCTCATAACCGGTTGGTCGCTGGTTCGAGTCCAGCAGGGTCCACCAAATTACATATCGCGGGATGGAGCAGTCTGGTAGCTCGTCGGGCTCATAACCCGAAGGTCGTTGGTTCAAATCCTTCTCCCGCAACCAAGATGGTCTGGTAGTTCAGTTGGTTTAGAATGCCGCCCTGTCACGGCGGAGGTCGCGGGTTCGAGCCCCGTCCAGACCGCCATTTTGGTTCCGTAGCTCAGTCGGTAGAGCAGAGGACTGAAAATCCTCGTGTCGCTGGTTCGATTCCGGCCGGAACCACCATTAGAATGATGCAGGTTTACCCAAGTCCGGCTGAAGGGATCGGTCTTGAAAACCGACAGAGGATTAACGTCCTGCGGGGGTTCGAATCCCTCAACCTGCGCCATTGAATGTTACTCAGGAGAAATCCTGAGTTTTTTATTTTCAGAATATGTAAGAGATTACAGAATTGTTTCTGTTCTGTTATAATATTGTTATCACATGTAAGGGAGATTATATAATGGATCAGTCAAAAAGTATTAATGTTAGATACTCAATGTTGCAGGGGATTTACTTTGTAGGCTTCTGTACAGTTATCGGCTATGCTGCAGTTTATCTAGGATCAATTGGCATGAGCTCATCTTTAATTGGGATTGTACTTGCAATCGCAAATATTCTAACAAGTATCGCACAACCTGTACTTGGAGGATTTGTGGATAAGTCAAACATTTCTATGAAGAAAGTCTTAATGATCATGTTTGGTCTTTGTAGTATTCTATCTGTATTACTTATGTTTACGAGTAAGGTTACATTCTTAGCTGCTGTTTTGTTTGTTGCAGTCTCTACAATACTCTATACAACAATGCCTTTAGTTAACTCACTTGCTTTCGCATTCCAGAAACAGGGCATTGACGTTAAATTTGGTGTAGCACGTGGTATTGGATCAGTCGCTTATGCTCTTGCGTCTCTTGTATTAGGAAACGTTGTAAAGGCAGTAAGTCCTACTTTAATGCCTCTTGCCTATATTGTCATCTTCTTAGGTATTTTACCTCTTATTCGCTCATTTAAGATGCCAGAAGCTGAAGTAGATGAAGTCATTGAAGAAAAAGTAGTAGAAAAAGAAAGCACAGGAGCTTTTATTAAGAAGCATCTTAAATTCATGATTTTTTTAGTTGGTTTTGTATTAGTTTATTTTGATCATACAATCATCAACAATTTCTTTATTAATGTAATTAAAAACGTTGGTGGTAATACTGGAGATATGGGAAATGCAGTATTCTTGGCTGCGATGTTAGAACTTCCTACTATGGCTTTATTTGAAAAGTATAAGAATAAAATCAATATCAAAAATACAATCATCATTTCTGCAATATTCTTCACACTTAAACATACATTAACTTATTTTGCGACAAATATGGTTATGATCTATTTAGCTCAGGCAACTCAAATGCTGGCTTATGCATTATTTATTCCTGCATCTGTTTATTATGTAGATAAATTATTTGATGCAAAGGATGCAGTTAAAGGACAAGCACTCGTTACTACAAGTATGACCGTATCTGGTGTACTAGCCAGTTTCTTAGGTGGTATTTTACTAGATAGTATGGGTGTTTATGAAACATTATTTTTAGGTTTAGTATTAAGTGCAGTAGGTACAATTGTGATGATTGTGACTGTTGAGAACGTAAATAAGAAGGGGGCTTAAATGTGTTAGATGTTTTAAAAACAAGAAGAAGTATTAGAAAATATACAGATGAAATGCCTAGAGATGAAGATCTTGAAAGAATTGTAGAAGCTGGTTTATATGCTCCTACTGGTATGGGCAGACAGGGCGTTAAGTTTGTAGTAGTAAAGAATAAAGAAATGAGAGATCATTTATCAAAGTTGAATGCTGGTGTTATGGGAAGTGATAAAGATCCTTTCTATGGTGCGCCTGTCGTTATTGTTGTTTTATCAAAGAAAGAATATCCTACATATATCTATGATGGATCACTTGCAATTGGCAATATGCTCAATGAAGCGCATGGCTTAGGACTTGGTTCTTGCTGGATTCATCGTGCGAAAGAAGTATTTGAAGGTGAAGAAGGAAGAAGACTCCTTAAAGAATGGGGCATTGAAGAAGACTATGAAGGTATCGGAAATGTTATTATAGGATTTGCAGATGGTAAGGCTCCAGAAGCATCACCCCGTCTTGATCATCGTGTAATTACAATCGAATAATGAAATAATCCTCCTTGCGGAGGATTATTTTTTTATCGGAAACAATGAAAGGGCAGCACCGACACCTAAACAGATTCCTATACCTATATTGTCAAAACAAATACCAAATACGACACCTAAACTGATGCCAATAGGTAAATAATATGCTAATTTACCATTGTTTTTTTTCATGAAATCACCTCGACTAGAGTATATCATACCTATGTGAAGATAAGATGTTTATTGTGGAAATAATGCCTTAAGAATATCCTCTAATCCATTTTTATCGATAGATTTACAGATGATATCGGCTTGTGCCTTTAATTCATCTACGGCATTACCCATAGCTACACCTATCTGACATAACTGAATCATTTCAATATCATTAAGACCATCACCAAATGCATAGGTATCTTTGATATCTAAACCATAATGTTCGATAACCTTCTTAATGCCCACTGCCTTACTCATTGTAGGAGAAAAGAACTCAAATGAATTATCACTGCCATGCTGGTCATAACTAATAGTAGTACCAAACTTACCATCTAAATAGTCGCTTACTTTTTGTTTGTCTTTATTTGTGACATTGGCTTCTATTTTAATGGCACGTTTTAAGACATCATCACGGTCAAAATCCATAGAGAACATCTCTTCCATGCCGAGGTTCTTAAAGAACGTATAAAGCTCTTTATAACGCTTATCAATATAAATATGATGTGCTGTTTCAATCATATAATCACAATTCAGTTCTTCAAGCATATCAACTGTCTGAGTCGCAAGTTCTGTATCCATTCTCTCTTCAAAGATAGATTCACCATCAATCTCGATATAACCACCATTATATAAGACATAACCATCAAAACCCAAATCAAGGAACTGCTGGTTAATCATGGCTTTAGGACGACCACTGCAGATAAAAAGCTTATGCCCATCATTTTGAATTCTTTTAAGTTCTCTTTTTACACCTTCAGGTACTTCATGAACTCCATAAGTGTTATCTACAAGCGTACCATCAATATCAAAAAATAATACTTTCTCTTTCATATGTATCTACTTTACCTCTGGTCTTAATATTTCTACAAATTTAAACTCATTGTTGTCATATGTATAATGAAGAATACAGCAATTAGTAAATCCTCCAGAGTTAAAAATAATGTCTGGATCATTAAATGCACTAAAGAATTGCATAGAAGCACCGGCATGACTTACTGCAAGAACAATTTCGTGATTTTCTTTGTTCATTACTTCTGTTAAAGTATTAACTAATCTGTTTCTTACTTCTTCTGTTGTTTCGCCACCGTAATGGGGAAATAAGTCATCATATTTAAAATCATCAAAATGAGGATTTAAATCTTCACTTTCTCCTTCAAATAATCCAAAACCTCTTTCTTTAAGCCCTTTAAGTCTTGTATAAGGTACTTTACCCTCTGTTACTATTTCTAGCGTGTCAGAGGCTCTTTCAGCTGTACTAGAATAATAATGATCAAAAGGAATGTCCTTAATCAACTCTCTTGCAGCTTCTGCCTGCTTAATACCTAGTTCAGTAAGTGGAGAATCACATGAACCCTGGATTCTTCTTCGTACATTAAAGAGAGTTTGTCCATGGCGCATCATATACAAATGTTTCATAATAATTTTCCTCCTGTATTTATGCGGTTTTTTAGGGATTTGAAACACTATGAAAGCGTAAACTAGTAACAAATCAGTAACAAGAAAAGCCACTTAGAGTGCTTCAACCGCTAACACAATAAGTATATCATAATATAATAAAAAAGCCGACTGCTGCCTGTTCTCTAAGATAAGAAAAATAATAAGTTTATTTATATCTTGACAACGGTCATATCATAACAGGTAGTTTTAATCTGTCTTTTATTACTTCTGTTGATTTCATAAAAATCGCTCCTCATAAATATTAAAAAGATATGAGAGTAAACAATCAACAAAAACGTTTAACATTATTAAACTCCTCTATTGATAATGAAGTTTAAGAAAGTAAAACTAATAGAGGAAGGAGGAAATATCAGTGAAAAAAGCGTAAAAGAAAAAGCAAGCACAAATTGCATTGGCCCGCATCGCACTTGCTACATCAATCATCAACCTAATTATTTCAATAATTGACTTGATAAAAGAAATTAAGAAATAACGGTTGGGGAGAGGTTCTTCCTCTCTCTGATAGATATTAACTTTTTGGTTCACTGTTGTCAATATATATCAGAGACGAAAGGAGATATATATCAGAGACGAAAGGAGATAACATATGAAAATGAAATTTTTAAACTAATTATAAGAATCACTTGGCTTATTATTGCTGTTTTTGGGGTAATTTTATTATTTTGGAAGTAAATAAGGAGGTTGAAGTATGAACACTAATGAAGTGTATACATTAAGAACTGCACGAGAAAGATTAGGTTTATCTCAAAAGGCAGTTAGATGAACTGATTGGGAATTTAAGTGTTGATTCTTATGACAGTATCACAAGATATCTAACAGATTCCTATTACACAGGACATATCGGAACTATGTACGATATTCAAGGCCAAGGCATTCCATTAATCACTCCTATCAATGAGAAGCAAGTCACAAGGGCTATGACGTTAAATACTAAATTGAGCGTACCACTGTATACTAGAATGGGTATTGATGTTGTTATTCTTAAGAAATAGATTGCAAAGCATATCTCAAGAGGTATAGCCACATCTTCATCTTATGCACACATTGCTAGAAACATAGATGGAGCGTCTAATATTGGTTTTAATAAGGCAATGAGGATTGCTAGAACAGAAGGACATAGAATCCAAGTTCTTAGCGCTAATGATGCACAGCATGCAGCAAAAGCCAAAGGTTGTGAAGTAGTTAAGCAGTGGGATGCTACGCTTGACGGAAGAACTAGACCAATGCATAGGCTTCTTGATGGTAAACTTGCAGAAATAGACGAGCCTTTTGTGGCAGATGATATAGAGGTTATGTATCCTGGTGGCTTTGGAATTGCTTCACAGGATGTAAACTGCAGATGCGCACTCCTTCAACGTGCTAGGTGGGCTTTAGATGCTGATGAACTCAAGACGCTGAAAGAAAGAGCCGAGTATTATGGCTTAGATAAAACTAATGACTTTGATGAATTTAGGCAGAAATACTATAAAATTGAAGATTTTATGAAAGAACAATCTGAATTTTGTGATAAATATGGATTATCTACTGATGAACGATATGCAATAAATGCTTACGTTAGTTCTTTGGCATATACAATAAATGATTGTTTGAGAAATGACTTGGAAATGCAGAAAAACGAGAAAAAATAGTATCTGATTTAAGAAGTGCATTAAATAAAATTCCTGATTATACAAAAGAGGTAACGCGCTCAATTGTTTTTTATACGAATAAGGAATTAGAAGATTTTATCGATGATTACATAAATAATAAATCTATTACTATAAAATCTTTTGTTTCTACAACTAGAGTAGGCATTTATAATCCGGAGGCACAGGTACAGATTTTTTTCAAAAACGTAAAACACGGAAAAGATATATCACTTTTTAATTTTGATGAAAAAGAAGTTTTATATTCAACAGATATAGAATTTGATATACTGAATATAGAAATAATTAATGGCAAATATTATATTTATTTATCAGAAAAAGAAAGGTGATATCTATTGTTAAACCGCAAACTCTACCCATCTGATAACTGCAAATTATATTACCCTATATAATAATGTATTCTTATAGCGACCGCAGTTTATTTCAATCAATAAATCATAGATAAAGAAAAGATG